>JAWSUE010000010.1 GCA_033549065.1 Bacillota bacterium | reverse complement strand
CCTCATCTGCCTTTTCAGCAGCAAGTTGAACAGTAGAACTCTCAATAACCTTTCTCACCTCAAGCACATGCAGGATCGAATCTTTATCCAATAAGTTCAATGAAGCCAGTAAATTATCCATGTAAGAATAATCCTGGACTTTCTTTACAAATGTACCCTGACCATGAAGAATATCGATCACTCCCATGGAAGCGAGTTTGGAAAAGGCTTCCCTGACAGTTGATCTGCTTACTCCCAATTTTACGGCCAGTTCATCCTGAGAATCCAGTCTTTCTCCGGGTTTCAATTCCCCATCCCTGATTTTGCCCAAAATGATTTCAATTACCTGGTCATTGAGAGTTTTTCTGTTTAACAACATTTTAACTCCTCCAAACAACGGCTATATAGCATAAGGTACTAAAAGACTATGGTGAATAAGTCAACTCCACCAGTATTTATGATCCTTTTTTAAACACCGTCTTCTATACTAAGCTAATTTATAAAGTTTAGGGTAAAAATCCTCCCTCATACGGCTTTTCAATATTGGGGTAGCGGTAAAGATATTCATTAACTATTTCTTCTTCACTCTTACCGATAAAGTCAATAAACCCGATGTACCATCCGGGACAACCGGGTAAAAATATTCCTTTATCTTTATGTTCAGCAGCACAGTCCCCGACTATAAAAGCATAGGCAGAAGGCGGGTTATGGTAAATTTTTTCAGGTACATTCGTGCGGGGTCCCATGACAAATGTCAGGCGATCCACTGTTTCAAGTTTTTTCAACCGTTCAGGATCAGCCAGCCAGGGGTCCAGACCAGTTCTGGTTAAGGCCATACAGCCTGTACAGGCCGAACCGTAATAGGCTTCAATCTTGGGATGTAAACCGCTCATATCGATACTACCCCGACGAAAATATCTTTTAACCTCTTCAATGCTTTTACCAATAACCTCTATATTCTCCAGGCGCCCTTCTCCCAGACCATACATTGTAGCGGCACGGACCATATTGATGTCGTGCATCGGTTCGAAACCCATCACTGCTGAAGCAACAGAATCAACCGCAACTGGATCTTTGCCGGCGATAACCAGATTAAGATCTTTGATTACATCATCCGGAAAGGGCGAAAATGGTCCCTGGCCCTGCATAGCCCAGAGACCGTCGATTATACTTAAATCTGGTTTGATAACTCTCAGCAAATCAACCATTTTTATGTCTACATCGGCACGATGACACTTCAATATATCACTCCAGGGAAGCATCCCCTGGCTGAGCTTCATTGTGAGGCTCACAGATGTGATCTTATGTGCTTTTAGCTTTGGAATGTAAATCAGTGTATCGGCTTCCAACAAGCACTTAGGGATGTGGATCACATCTTTGGTCAGGGCCATGGCTTTCGGAATTCGCACCTGCACTCGTGCTTCATTTTCGAGGTTGATAACATCATCGGCACCGGCATTCAGTGCAGCGTCTTTTAATCCGGTAGCACAAAAAGATTGTTCTGTGCAGCGAGCAGCGCCAGTTCGATCCATTACCTTAATATAACGAGGCTTTGCCTCATCTCTGATCAGGCGGATAACCGATTGAAGCACGCGGGGATCTGTTGTTGCTGCTCGATCGGCAGCAGCTTCACCGGTACTGTTGACCTTCAAAAGCACCCTGTCTCCCGGTTGGACAACAGAACTTATCCCCCCAATTAAGTCTATACTTTCCTTAACCAGGTTGTATACTGCATCAAGATCCGCTTCATTATAGCTGCATGGAGTACCACTTACATTTTGCCCGTGGACGATTGAAACCTTTGGTTTGGTCTTCATCTGATAAACTCCTTTACTTTAATCTGCCGGCAATTCCCGGGATTAAGTAATCTAATTATTTACTTAACAAGATCTCCATAAATGACTGGTCGGCGCCACTGTTTTAAAAGACCCGGCTTGGTCCGATATTGCAGAGGAAGAGAATATTGATCTGTCGCTTCCCGCATCTCCCTGATCCGCTGAAGGTCTATATCAACTGTCAGAACTCCTTCAGTTTTTATCTCGCCGATGATATTTTCCGGACTTGCCACCATACATAATCCTTCTTCAGCTCCCAATATATTCTGGCAGGTGGCTGTATACATCAGATTTTCTATTGCCCGGGCATGGATCAGGGTTCGCCAGGTATCCAAGAGTTCGGCTTTATAGATTCCGGCAGGTAAAAAGGTGATTTCAGCTCCTTTTATAGCGAGAATTCTGCTGAGTTCAGGCACGTAAACCTCACTGCAGATCAGCATGCCGATTACACCCAGGTCGGTTTCAAAAACAGGCAGATCTTCTGCTTCAAGATATTCCAGATCCCAGAACCTGCTCTTCCGATAAATCCAGGGACCGAGTGGAGATGTGCGCATATATTTACCGACAGTATTACCATCAGGACCAAGCATAACCTGCACAATCCTGTGCCTACCGGGATGTCCTTCGGCTTCTTCAGCTGTACCGTAAATGAGATATATACTTTTCTGCTTTGCTATTCTAGCCAGATCATCATGGGGAGAAAAGTCAAGAGGCTTCTTCCAGGGACCGGGATATGATTCGGGAAAACAGATTAACTGTGCTCCTGTTTTTAAAGCATTATCGATATAATCATATGCTCTCTGTATATTAATCTCATAGCTATTTTCACTTTCATCAACCTTGGTTTGTACCAGCGCGACCTTAACATTCATGATATTTGCCTCCACTATATCAAATTAACCTAACCGACAGTCGGTATAACAGGAACCAAAAGATAAGGCTGTTTATCATGCCTGAAATGCAAAGCAGTCCGACCATCGAAAACACCACTTAACCGGTCTCTCGGTTCATCGTGCAGAAAAGGTCCACAGCCTCTAAGTTCATTTTTAAAGCTCGGAATTCTTATACCTGTTTTTTCGAGATATATGTAGTCTTTCCCACGAATTGAAAATCCGATACGAAAACCTTTAGGGATAACAATGCAAGTTGGCCATAGTTCTACGTCTAATTCAAAAGGCACACCGGGTTTCAGAGGCTGTTTTTCATCATGCTTATTGTAAGGGCGATAAGGCTTATTTAATTGTGGATCTAACTTTCCATGCGAAGCTCTAAGCCATCCAAGCGTAAGAGGCATGTTCGGATCTACAGCTCCTACGAAGTTTACTTCACGCAGGTCAGGCCTGAAAAGCCTCAGTACAACAAAAATATCAGCGTCTTCCGTACTTGATGATATAAATAGTTTCGATGCTACCGGACCAGTTATTTCAGTTTCTTCAGAAAATGGATCTGAAAGAAATGTCAACCCATCACCAAGAGCTTCAAATTCGATTTTTGTTTTGTCATCTGCATATTCAGTTGAAAGCTTATAACCGCGAGGGTGTAAATAATATTTACGCCATTCAGTTCTGGCCAGAGGCCATTCGTTCTCAAAGCGCTGGACGAAAGTACCATCAACCTGGCGAATTTGAAGTTGAATAGAGGGCTGCTTGTCCCATCCATTTTCCTCGCCCTTCAGGAAATAATCAAAGAATCTTTTCTGCAGATTAACCCCGTAATCTGTATAAAAATGGGTCCAGTGTTCCAAACCGTGAATTTCCAGCCACTTTTGTTTTGAAGCAGCCCGGACAAAACCCTCTACGTTGCCTCTTAAATGCAGGCCTTGTCCACCCCAGTTCCCTGATGAAAGCATGGGAACAGTAATCTTGTCCCACTGAGGGGATCTTTCACGATGATATTCATCATCTAAAGGGTGAGCAAGAATTTCATCACCAAAGGATGCACGGTTTTTTGCAAGTTCAATATCCGATAGATTCTCATCACCACAAACCAATTGTCCTGTAACCTTATTACGAAGGCCTCTTTCCCCTAAACCATATTGCACTGTTTTTACCTGCATATCATACCAGTGAGTCCAAAATGTTGAGAGCATACCACCGTGATGAGTCGCATCCCTGTACCAATCAGATGACCCTTCCCAGGGGCAAATTGCACATAGGTGAGGAGGGTTCAGTGAAGCTACCTGCCACTGGTTCATTGCATAATAGGAGATTCCGTTTAACCCAACCTTACCATTTGACCAGAGTTGGGTACCAGCCCATTCGATACATTGATAGAAGTCTTTCGTTTCCCGTTCTGAAAAGTGATCAACAAACCCTGGTGACCGACCGCAACCTCTGGAATCAACCCTGACACAAACATACCCTTCAGAAACCCACTTTTCAGGATCTACAGCTTCCCAATTTTGATATTTATTCGTTGAACCATATGGAACATCGGGATGGGCACTGATCATTTTATTCCACTGGCCCGGGTAACCTTCCTGGAAAGAAAGGCCTTTTCCATAGGGGCCGTAGGTCATAATTACCGGATATTTCCCTTCTTCAACCGGCCTGAATACATCCGCTTTTAATATTAATCCGTCATCCATCTTGATCGGAACATCCCAGTCAATTTGCATTCCATCCCGGACTTCACTCAAATAATAATCCATTGTAATCATATCCCCTTTAACCACCAAATACAGTTACAGCCAGCATAATATCGTCGCCGTCATTCAAAATCAGCTCAGGGCCTCCCAGTTGAAGCAGGGATTTACCATTAACCAGGACTAAAACACCCTCCCGAAGTTTGTCCCCGGACAGTATCTTTTCGCTGGTTCCTTCGCCGTATTCATCATTAAGACGAACAACAAGATCGTGAAATGTTGCATTATCCTCAAGTTTAAATTCAAAATGAGGAGGCAGGTTTTCGGCTATCGCTACCCGATGAATCATTACTTTCATATTTTCACCTGCGTTTCTTTCATATGGATCAATAATCTTCATAAACGAGTGCCTTGCCGGGACAGACGGCAACGCACTGGGGATTTCCATCACATAAATCACATTTTAGAAGTTTCTCTTCAACCAGCCATATAGCATCGAAAGGACAGGCCTCCACACATAACCCACAGCTGTCACAAAGGGATTCGTCAAAGAGGATCCATTCCTCACCTTTGGTCAGAGCACCGGTCGGACAGGCTTCCACGCATTTAGGTTTTTTACACTGACGACAGACGACAGGTTTATCCGACCCCGGTATTGAAGAAGGCGCTTTTATGCGGCTCATCATAGGTCTGTATACGCCAGTATGAGTCTGGGAGCAGACAAGTTCACAAATTCTGCAGTCATAACAGTTTTCCTTGATTACTTTTATTCTTTTCATTTTAGAGCCCTCCCCTGATCCTCTATGCCCAGTTTTTTCAAGGTCTCAGGCAAAGGTGTTCCCTTTGAATCCCATCCCCTCAGTGCATAATACTCATCGATCATAAAATCGAGATCGGCTTTCGTAAAACGCTGTCCCGGGTTTGGGCCATCGGATAGGGTTTCTTCCAATATCCTGGCCGGCAGAGTATCATCATCCCGGGTGAATCCTTCCCTGTTGTTGAACATGCGGATCATCGTTTCACCACGTTCTGTCATCTGCTGCAGGTCTTCCCGGGTGGTTTCCATACCGCAGGCATAGGTTACATACTCGGCGTAATCTGCCATATTGAGCGGTATAAATTTAGCGGGGAAATCGCATACCAGCAGGCTGTGCAGGATACCATTTTCATTATAGAGATCTCTGACGATTTCCGCTTTGCCTTCCGTGGTAAAGGGAGGGTATCCTCCGAGCACTTCTTTGGCAGGTGGCCAGGCCCGGCGGTGACAGGCGCCGCGGGGGGATACAGCATAAGAAAGACATGCTCCGAAGGCAGCTCTAGGTTCATACCCCGGGAACTCCATACCTTTCACATGCATGGCAAATACACTGCTGCCTTTACCGACAACTTCAGCAAGGCGCAGAGTACCTTCAGCCATTTTATCACCGAAGCCCCGCCTGTAAGCAATCATCTCGATCAATTCCATAACTGCTGCATCATTACCGAAAGCGGGATTTTTGACACCAATTTCGTCTTCACTGAGAAGATCTCTCTGGTAACACTCCATAACGAAAGCGATAACAACACCGGCAGAGATGGTATCGATGCCCAACCTGTCACAAAGTATATTAGCCCTGATTATCGGAGGCAGGGTGGCGATACCCAGGTTTGATCCCAAAATACTCAGTGTTTCATATTCAGGTCCTTCGACTTCATCACCTTCATAGGGGCCCTCCTCTATAACCTTGGTTATTTTCGAACAGGCAACCATGCATCCCCAGCAAGCCCGTGTTTTAATCGTTGATTTTTCAACGCCTAAACCATCGATCTGATCAACAGCCTCCGGAAAAGTACATTTCTGAAAATTATTGACCGGCAGCATTCCTGCCTTGTTTGTGATTGTCAGGGTTAGGGGAGTACCAAATCTCTTTCTGGCAACGCCCACATCACTTGAGAGCAGCTTTGATAGGTCTTCTTCATATTTCTTTTGCAGCTTTTTCCCGTCATGGGGGATTACATCACCGGTACCAAAAACTGCTATGCCTTTCAGGTTTTTATAACCCATGACAGCTCCACCGCCGCCCCTGCCTGCCTGCCGGTAGTGATCACTGTTAATACTGGCTATTCTAACCATCTTCTCTCCGGCAGGGCCGATGACCATCACACCGGCCTGATCTTCTGTTTCCTCTTTGATCAGATCCTCTGATTCGATCGTATCTTTACCCCAGAGATGACCGGCATCTCTTATTTCAACCTGATCGTCTTTAATCCAGATATAAACCGGTTTTTCAGCTTTTCCACTGATCAGCAAACCATCATAACCGGCAAAACGGATCTGTGCCGATATCAAACCACTGGCATAGGAATCAAGAAAAGCTCCGGTCAACGGTGATTTGGTTACAACCACATACTTCCCCGCATTCGGCACGATGGTTCCGGTTACAGGACCGGTTAAAACAAAAAGCTTATTATCCGGTGAAAGGGGTTCTACTCCTTTCATTAGTTCATCATAAAGCAGTTTTGCGCCCAGAGACCTGCCCCCAAAGAACAGCTTCTGAACTTTATCATCAATATCGCGCACCCTGGTCTGGCCGCTGGATAAATTAATTTCCAACAATTTGCCTTTTAAGCAGTCCACATTTATCACCTCTTAGTTTTCACAAATCTCAATCAGTTTCAAATCAATCCCGAAACAAGTTTTCTGCATTGCTACCGAGAACTTTCTTTTCTGTATCACTATCAAGATTTAAACTTTTTACGCTTCTTACAGGATCAGGATCGGCCATATCAAAGGGGTAATCGCTACCCAACATTATCTTATCAGCTGAATGCGTATCAATCAGCGCTTTAAGGGCAGGTCCCCAGTGCGTTATTGTTCGGAACTGTAGCCATCGCCTTCAGTCTTTCAGGTTTTTGTTGGACCATCCTGTATACGCTGTCATTGCATATTTTTGCGATTTCAAGAGCAAGAGAGTTTTCCGCCCAGTAATAATACAGCGTGGGTGCTATTGATAAAATATCCAGATCAATGTTCCTAGCGTCCATATCACGAAGACGTGCCTCAAGATCATAAAAACCGGGATAGAGAGGATAGGAATATCCCTGATCATGATAAATAATCTCTTCCCCAAGGTCGTTCTTTTCAATTCTGGCCTGGTACTTCACCGGATCCTTTTTGACCAGGTCTATAAATTCCTGCGGTAAATAGTGAGTGTGAATGTCAATATTCATGTTTATTTTCCTCCTACTTGATCTATTAGAGCCAATAGTATTAGTGCGCGCACCAACCACCATCAACAAGCAGTGTTTCCCCGGTTACAAAATCTGAGGCTGGACTGGCCAGGAAAATGGCCGGACCGACAATATCGATCGGCTTGGCTACCCTGTTTATCGGCAGTTTTTCCATTAATTTTTTATAGAATTCTTTATCAGAAAAGAGGTGATCACGCGCTTCTGTCCAAACCGGACCGGGAGCAATTGCGTTAACATTGATGCCCTTTCCGGACCATTCAATAGCCAGAGTCTTTGTCAGGTTGGAAACAGCGGCCTTGCTGGAAGCATAGGCTGTGCGGCCCCAAAAACCGACTATTCCAAAGGATGAACTCATATTAATAATTCTTCCGCTGCCTTTTTCCAGCATATATTTGCCGACTGCTTTACAGCAGAAGAATAGAGCTTTCAAGTTTACATCGAGAACAAAATCCCAATCTTCTTCGGTCATTTCTTCAGCAGCCTTGTGAACATTTACCCCTGCAATATTTGCGAGTATATCTATCTTTCCAAACTTTGCATATGCATCTGCAGCCATCTTTTCAATTTCTTCAACTGAATTAAGATTCACTTTTAAGGCCAGACACTTCTTACCAAGATCTTCAATTTCTTTTTTTACAGCTTCCAGTTTTTCAAGGTTTAGATCTACTAAGCAGAGATCAGCACCGGACCTGGCAAAACCCAAGGCCATTTCCTTGCCTATCCCCTGTGCGGCACCGGTAACCAAAGCTACCTTTCCTTCTAAAGAGAACATTTCCTTCATAGCATTCAACTCCTACCTATTAATATTTAGGCCCATCAGTATGACATCGATCAAATTATAGACACATTTTCCTTATCTATGGCTGACTACTTTAAAAGTGCAGGAAATAATTTGTTTAAATATTTAGTCATCAGACGTCATATGATACTATGACTATATTATTTCGCTAACAATTTTTCAAGTCCTTTTTAAAATATAAATATCTTTCAGGAGTGATGGAAAGTGAGAAGGGCTGCTCTTCCGACAGCCCTTCCAATAGTTGCATATTTATTAGCAGGTAGAATCTGTGCATTTTTGAAATTCGCCGACGAATGGGACTATAACTTCGAGCCAGCCGTCGATCACTTTCTGGCCTTTTTCCGGAGTAGCTGCCATCGGATTGCCCAGCGAACCGGAAGTAGTTTCTTCATTTGAAAACCTGAAGATTGAGAAGCTTGTATCACGGTACTTAAGCTTATGAAGACCGGCAAATGGCGTGTCGGGAATCGGTGTCCGCGGATATTCAGTCTCCGCTTTATCCATTTTAACCAGTTCAGGAGCAATAGCCATAATAACCGATGTCATAATCTCACCGGCATGGGTGAAGTTTTTCTCTTCAAATTCAATATTCTTGTTCTGTACTATCTCGGCGCTTATATGCCACAGGTTGACTGAACCTACCAGGATTCCCTTTTCCCTCAACTCGAGTCCGACTGATGCGATGACATCATCGTTGATAACATGCGGGCTGAAGAATAAAATTCTTTTAAAACCATTAAGCACCAGACTATTGCAGTAATCACGCAAATATTCCAACAGCGTTGTCTTTGATAAGCTGATTATTCCCGGGAAATACTTGTGCCACTCGCTAGTACCCACGTTGATAAGAGGCGCTAAAACAGTATTAGTTTTCTCCGCAACCTTTTCAGCAACATACTGGGCAGCCAGGCTATCGACAACCAGGGGCAGGTGAGGCCCCTGCATCTCAATTGCTCCGATAGGTACTAAAACAGTATCAGTTTCTTTGACTGCATCGGCCATTTCCAGCCAGGTCATATTTTCCATTTTTCTTAACATAAATATATCCTTCCTTTCTTTGAGTTACTAAAACTCATTTGCAATCTTAATCGCCAGTAAGGCATCAACCAACTCTCTTGAAAAATCGGGATCATTTACATGCATATTCTTTACTTCCACCCTGACCAGCTCATTGGATAAATTTTCCTGAAGCGAATTAACAAAAGCCCGGTTTGCTTCCGGCCAGTACCAGTCTCCACGGACATTCCCATCAAGATCTGTGCCCTTGATGCCGCCCTGGCGATCATACTTGGAAAATCCTTTTTCCGGAATTAACACTTTTACCGGAGCTACGGCTCTGTTCAATCTTTCGGCCATTACCCTGCCCAGAAGAGCATTTTCATCGGGATCGGTTCTCATCAGTGTATTAACGATATTATGCCTGATGAAAAGCCTGCCGTGATATTTTTCAGGTATCTGGAGCCCCCAGAAGTTAACAAAATCGACCGCTCCGGTTGATACAACAAGGGGCAGTCCTTTTTTCACGGCCGCTTCCAGCCGGTTGGAACCAGCATCAAAAACTCCCCCAAGCAGATTGTTCAACAGCTCATTAGTCGTTATGTCGAGAATGCCCCAAAAAGCATCCCGTGAAGTCATCTTCTCCAAAGTGGCTCCACCGGGGCCATTACTGTGCAACAGCAGGTACGGATAGTCTTTTTCACTCAACAGCTCCATGCACTGATGAACACATTGATCTGTTACCCCTAACACAGTCAAGCCGACCATTTGAGGCAGATCCGGTTTAACAGCGGCATCAACCATCCCTTTAAGGGCTGCGGTTGCAGTCTTGATCATTACTTCAAGGACTGGATTAAGGACTGCGTCACCGATTGTATTGAAGAGGACTATATCGGTATGGCTGATCAGACGCCTGGAATCAACGGCTGCCATAACCGAGATGATCGCCTTCGGAAATCCAAAAGGCAGGTTCTCCATCACTGAAGCAGCAAGCAGTGTTCCATTAGCACCCCCGATGCCGATACAGCCATGGATCTTATTCTCTTCAATCAGCTCAGAGAGTATCCGAGAGGCCCCCAGTGACATGTGAGGAGCAACCTTGAAAAGGGGCTTGCCAAAAACATCTTCAATGTTTACTCCTGCCTTATTGGCCACTATTTCCTGGGAGTAATCGGTTTTACTCTCCGAGTCTTCATATTCCAGACAGCTCAGGTCAATCAAAATCGTTTCCAGTTTATTCTTCAGTAAACTCTGCCTGATGTATTCAAGCTCTTTTCTTTTTGTATTGAATGCACCGATTAAGGCAACGCATTTTGCCATTACATTCTACCCTCACAATGTTACCGATTTATATTCGCGAACCACTTCCAGGAGGCTTTTCTCAACCGGAAGTCTCTCAACACTGGAACCACCCATAAAACCATCGAGTCCCTTTACCCGGGAGAGAACATATTTAAAATCATCGAGATAAGCGATGGGACCACCATGACACATGGTAATAACTTCGGGATCTATTGCCCTGGCCGCGTCGATAATTTTCTGGGTGCGCTCTACAGATTCATCAAGTGTTAAAGTATAATCCGAGCCAATAGTTCCCCCGAGAGAATTGCCCATGTGGGCGATGATCAAATTGGCTCCTGCTTTTACCATCTTCTCTGTTTCTTCTTCGTTAGTTACAAATACTTCACAGAATAGGTCCCGTTCACGGGCCAGCCGGACCATTTCTACTTCACGATCAAATTTGATGCCGGTCTCTTCCAGAACCTGCCTGAAGACCCCGTCAATCAGGGCAAGCGTGGGGCAGTTGTGAATCCCCGAAAAACCAACCGCTTTCACCTGATCCAGCAAATAACCGAGGTCACGGGTTACATCACACCCAAGAAGACCGGCAATGACCGGGGTTTCTTTGACAACTGGAATTACTTCGCGTTCTCCCAACTCCAGAGCTACCGCATTCGCATCTCCTATGGAAAGATAACCAAGCATAGAACTATGTCCGGCCATCCGGTAGCGAGCCATAATATATGTTGCAATCAAATCAACTCCGCCGAGCTCGCACATTTTCGCTACTATGCCGTTGCCTACACCAACCAGGAGAATCGATCTTTTGTTTGCTATTTCATTTTTCAAGCGGGCAACAACCTCATCACAAGTGTACCTTTTACCCATAACCCGAACTCTCCTCTCTGAACCGTGTTTATTTTTTTAGCCGTCCTTACCGGCAATTTCCTGATGTTATCGGATTCAATTTATAAATCTATAGCAAGCAATCCCCTGCCAAGGTAGCCTTCGCCTTTCAACCTCTCCAGCGCTGCATTTGCATCTTCCAACGCAAAGTAGCTGTCTACCTGCGGCTTTACCTTACCTTCGCTGACCAACCTGATTGCTTCCAGCATACTCTTCCTGTCCATTGCTCTCGAACCGGTAATAGTTCTCTCGCCCATAGCTATATCCATGGAGGGAACCTCAAAAACAGTACCGGGAGCATAACCGAGGAAGATCATCGTTCCACCCATTCTCAGGCATTTCAACCCAAGTTCACTGACCTTTGGGATGCCTACATACTCACCGACAACATCCACACCATAACCGTTTGTCAGTGATTTGCAAAATGCGACAAGATCTTCTTCGGCGGTGTTGCAGGTATAATCTGCGCCCAATTCTTTGGCCCTCTGCAGTTTTTTATTATCCACATCTGCAGCAATTACAGTGGCTCCATATGCTTTTGCCACCTGGACACCGTGTATTCCCAGGCCACCTATGCCGAGAACCAGCACTATTTCACCTTCCTGAAGATGATACCTGTCAGCAAAGGCCCGGACAGAAGTGGCAATAGCATCCGGTATAAGCGCCGCTTCGGGGTAGGTCATAGTGTCGGGTACTTTTACCGCTTTTTCTTCTTTGACTACCATGTATTCGGCAAAGCCACCGTTAACTTCAAAACCATACCGTTTTATTGATTCCATGCAAATGGTATTTCTTCCGGCGAGACAATTTTTGCACTGACCACAGGTTACATAAAGATCCACCGTTACCCTGTCGCCCACTTTCAAATCTTTTACTTCGGCCCCAATCTCGATTACATCACCGGTTGATTCATGCCCGGGTATCAGGGGCAGGGGAACAGTGTCAATTTTGCCGCTGATAATTTTTAAATCTGTTCCGCAAATACTGCAAGCACGCACCTTGATCAGCACTTCATCAGCGGCAGGCTTCGGTATATCTAACTCTCTCAATTTTAAAGGCTGGTTAAACTCTTCCAGTACCATCGCTTTCATCGATAATATCATCCTCCTGTAAGTAAGAATTTAATGCTAGGGTATTAACGGGCATTGATTCTCATCTTTCTCAACCCCGGGGTAACGTTTCAGATACCAATCGACCAGTTCTTCTTCAGTCTTTCCGATAAAGTCCATCTGAGCGATACTCCAGGAAGTACAACCCGGTAAAAATATGCCTTTATTCTTGTGCTCACAGGCACAGTCGCCAATAACAAATGTGTATGAATGAGGAGGATTGTGTGGAATGTTATCGGGGACTGTAGTCCGCGGCCCTATGATAAATGTGAGCTGTTCAAGCTGCTCTAGCTGCTTGAGGTTTTCAGGAATGGCCAACCATGAGTCAAGACTAGTCCTGGTCAAATGTATGCAACCCTTACAGGCGCTTCCGTAATAAGCTTTAACCTTGGGATGAATCCCGGCCAGGTCAATATTACCTCGCCTGAAGTTACGTTTAACCTTCTCTATTGGAGTGCCCAATACTTCAATTTTTTCAAGGCTACCTTCACCCAGACCGAGCATGGATGCGGTTCTGATCATAGGTATCTCGTGAAGGGGTTCAAACCCCATAATAGTAGAGGCAACTGTATCAACTGCAACCGAATCAGTTCCGGCAATTATTACATTAAAATCTTTGATTAAATCGTCCGGAAATGGCGATACCGGACCCTGACCCTGCGTAGGCCAAAGGGCATCCATGATAATAAGATCGGGCTTGATAAGCTGCAGGAGATCGGCCATTTTCTGATCAATATCGGTCCGGTGGTTGCGGTGAATATCGCTCCAGGCCAGTAAACCCTGGCTTAACTTCATGGACAGCGATACCTGGGTAAGCTTATGAACTTTCATTTTGGGAATGTAAATAATCCTGTCGGCTTCAAGTAGGCACCGGGGAAGCATAACCGGTTCAAAAAGAACTTCAGGTTTAGGTACCTGAACTGAAACCCGTTCAACATGCTGCAGATTGATAATTTCATCAACACCTGCCCGTTCAGCAGCAGCTTTTAAACCGGAAACCTCGAGAGATTTTGAAGTGTCCCCATAGGAAGCAGATCTTTCAATTACCTTAACAGATTCCGCCTTTGTTTCCTCTTTGATCAACTTGATAACAGCCTCAAGAACTCGTGGATCTGTATCATATCCCTTGTCTGCAGGAGTAGGAACACCGGCATTGATCTTAACTACAACTTTATCGCCCGGCTTTATTATAGAATCTATGCCACCAAGTATATCTACCGATTCTCTGACCATTTCATAGACAACAGCAAGTTCTTCATTTGTATAGCTGCCAGGTGTACCGGGGATAGATTCTCGATGGGTAATCACTACCCGGGGGTTATTCGATGAAGGCATATATACAATAATCCCTCCTTACCATTATTTCCTTTACCACAATTAAGATAGATCGGTTAAGCAAGGGAAAAAACTAAAGAAATATTCCACACTCCCGAAGGGAGTGAGGAATATTTCGAAAGTAGTTCTGTTTACCGAACTGGCCTCATTTTTAGTATAGGCCCGGCAATCCGCAAACGATCAGGTCTTTCATCGGGAAGCGGTAGAAGATTTCAAAGCCGTCATCGGTTACAACACCGCAGTGTTCCAGTTTAACACCGTCTTTTGCCCATCTGTCTCCCAGCCAGGTAAATACTGCAACTTCGTTGGCAAATGTCATGTTCTTCTCAATTTTGCCACCCGGGAAGTCCCCGAAAATCCAGCCTGAACCTGCTATGGTTGCGCCCGGATCACCTGAACGCAGCCCTATGGGATGTCCGCCTGAACCAAAGAAATAACGTCCCGGTTCCGGCCATTTTGGTTCTCTACCCCAGAGTCCCGGTGCATCGCCTTTTTTAAGCCATTCTTTCTGAACATCGGCTGTTGTGATACCCGGCTTCATGCAGGACGACATGGCCATCAAGCCTTCGTAGGCGATATCATAAACTTCTTTCTGGAATTCAGTCGGTTTGTCACCAACCAGGTATGTACGGTAAAAACAGGTCCGGTAGCCGTTAAAGCTGACACCATTTATGTCAAGAACCACAAAATCACCAGGCCTTACTCTTCTGTCAGTAGGCATGTTCGGCAATCCGTATCCGGAACGTTCACCGGAACAAACGACAAAGCTGGGGCCTTCAAGTTCTTCTGCTCCATGCTTGAAACATCCATTGGCCGCAATACCGGCTATCTCCAGCTCAGTCATTCCCGGACGCAACGCCTGGGCTACTTCCCAGTGAGCAGCTTCGGTAATCGCACCCGCCATGCGCAGACAGTGAATTTCATCCTCAGTTTTTACCCTGATGGCATCAACCATACAGTTATTTCCATCTACAACATTTAAGCCGTTTCTTCTCAAAACATCGAGTAGGTGTGCGCTCGCAACATCGATACCGACCGGCATATCAAGCAAATCATGCTTTTTAAGCAGTGCTTTTATTTCTGCAGCGTTCTCTTCAAAGGATTTTTCCATGAATTCGGGGGTGTCGGGTAACCCGTTGCAAAGCTGGTAAGGTTTTGATGATTTTAAAACCATTTTACCTTCAAACCAGGGCATCCTTAAGCTTTCCCAACCGTGTTCATATTTATCAACGTTGACATATGGAAATCCCTGTCCCTGAACCAATAATACGTAAGTACCTAACCTGCGCCTCGCATATTGATGGTAAGAATAGTAACCTAAATAACGGTGATAATCATAGTCATAAAGGATTAACGCCCCGAGACCATGTTTTTTTAAAGCCTGCTGAGCCCGCTCTACTCTTTCAATACGCATTCTTTCAGGATTATAAGGGCGATGCTCATAATCAACAGCAAACTGACCGTATTGCATACCTGTCAAACCTCCTTGTCTTATTTACTGAATTATAGCATATCAGACATTCAAAAAGCAATACAACCTACCCCTGTTTGTCAGCATTTGGAATGATTTAATAACGAACTTTTCCCGTTATTTGCCAAATTACTTGTCCTGGATTAATCTGTTTTTTTATACTTTTTTAGGTATGGGAGTGAGATGAAATGTACCTGGGTTACATCCAGTCTTTTTCTTTAATTTCCAGCTCTTTAACTATCGTATCATCCGGTAGAAGCTGTACCGCATCATAAGGGCAAATTTCCTTGCAACCACTGCATAACATACACAAAGCAGGATTAATCTCAGGTAATCCCTCATCCCTGCTTAGAGCTTTAAATAGACAGTTATCGACACATATTGTACAACCTGCCTGACATTTTTCAGGATCAAAAACCGGCCGCATGGCAACCCGGACCCGGTAGAATTCGATTGAAGTCCTGCCCGAGCCTACCCCGGCTTTATAGCTGTAAGACAATTCAGGCGGTGTGGGACGATGGTATTCCTGTATAGTAGGGGCCTCACCAATAATCTCAATGTTCTCCAGGAAAGTTTCCCCCAAACTTAAATCCCTGGCCTGGGATAAAGTGGGCACTTCTTCTACGGTAAATCCAACAATTTTAGCAGCAACTGTATCGAGCGCTACTGCATCATCTGAGGCAATTACTTTTTTTACCCACCTAGTTTCAGGAGAAGCCGGGCCGTAACCTTCCATAGCCAAAACGGCATCCATGACAACCAGATCAGGGGGTCGCAAACGGAACATTTCAGTTACGATCGAGGCAAAAGCTTCCGGTGTTTTTGAGTAATAATGGTACCAGGATTTTTGAGCTCCCGTGAGCAGTCCAAAATTATTTTTCATTCCCCCGCTCAGCAGGGTTAATCCATGGGTTTTCAATTTTGGGAGCGAAATATAAAAATCGGCATCAAGGATATCCTTCAATACCGCCACTTTTCGTTTGAGAGGTCTTCCCAATTCTACCAGTTCAAGATTCTGATTAAAGTTTTTATAATAGGGACCGGCAGCTTCTTTCAGCCTGGCCCTGGTGAAAACATCATCAGAATTACCGTACGACTCGGTTCCCACAGAATCACCGACAACAATTGACGATGGCCCGAGAGTTTCCAGGTGACTGATTACTGCTTTAACAAAATTATAGTTGGTTGTAAAGGCATCTTTGTCCGGGTCGCCTGCTTTGATCGCGTTTACCTTAACGGCAACCTTTTTCCCACGCAGATTCGAAGGGAATTGGGCAAATACTTCCCTTACAGCTTCAATGCAGTTTTCATAATTACTGTCAACAATAAGAACCTTTTTCATCTATAAACTCTCCCACCGGGCTGATTAGTTATTTATTAACATCCATCTGATTCTTCATCCTGAAAATAATTCAAAGCCAACTCATCAATATCTGATGAATCCTGAATCTTTTCAAAAAGATTTTCCGGATCGGGAAATTTTTTTCCCTGCTGGATATATAGTTGTGGAGCATTTCTGTTAATAAACAGCTGAAATACATCAGAACGATTATAGTGACCGGCAAAATCATGCTCCAGCTTATGTCTTACAGATAGTTCAAGATCAATATCTGCATAAAGGATACCTTCTTCATTTCCCATGGGTCCGGCTATCAATTTGCCATTGGGAGCCGCAATCATCGACCCTCCGGCATATTCAGGTTCTCTAAGTATATTTTCTTCTTCAGGGGTTAATTCCATCATTTTGATCATTCGTTCATCTACTGTAGCGCATGAACTGATCACAAATGCTTTTGTAGCCTGAGCAAAATTCAATGTAGCTATTGATACAAATTCTTTCATTGACTTCTGGAGTTTGCTCCAATGATTTGGCCATGCCGCAGCATGGATTCTGGTACCTTCGGCGCATAAAGCCATGATCATCAAAGGATTGGAGTTTTCACTGCAGAGCAGGCCGCTGACAGGACCATACTCGGTTTCAATAGTACCGAAAGTGTCACCAAACCCGCCTTTATGGACCAACCTCTCTCCAACCGTAGGCGCAAGCTTCTGATGTTTGCCCAGGTAACTTCCGTCAGGACCGATAAAAACCTGCGTGTTATACATTGTTCCAATAGTATTAGGTAATTTTTCACAAAGTCCCATTACAACATAGGCTTCAGCATCTTTGGCCGCCTGGCAGAGATCGGTAATCTGTGGGCCGGGGATTTCGACAGAATTCTTGAAGAGTTCAACACTCAGCTTGATTCCTGTAGAACTTGTGCCCGGGTGAAAATGATACCATACCGGGTGAGAAGGAATAAAACCTTCCGGAAATACTATAAATTTTGCTCCTCCCTCTCCGGCTTCCCGGATTAATTTACATGCTTTTTCCGTAGTTGCTTCCCGATCAAGAAATACCGGCACAGCCTGGACAGCCGCAACTTTTAAGGTAGGATAGGTATCTCCCATGGTAGTTCTCCTTTGATTTATTTGATCTAAATTATTTTAAATTTTTTACATGCTCTGCAACACTCGTGTATACAAATGGAGGGAATTTCGGTGGAAGGTTCAATTCAGATACTAATTTGCCGGTAATTTCATTAACACTAAGGGATGGATCATCATCCGTTATAGACTTAACATGTTTATCAATGACATCCAGATATCCCAGGGCTTGATCTATGGGATTATTTTTTCCATCCGGATCTTCATTTCTATCATATAAACCCTGAAAAGCTGTCAGCATGTATCGATAGTCGAGTTTGCCAATTTTATTAAGGGATTCTTTCAGTGCATTGAGATCTTCATAGATAGGAAGATCTCCGCTAAGAGGAATGGCATCTCCGACAATTACCAGTTTTTCCTTTGGCAGGTAGACGCTTATTGAATCCCTGGAATGGCCGGGGGTATAGATTATTTCAAGTGGCGTTCCTATGTCAATCAGATCGCCTTCTGCAAGCAGCCTGTCTACCTTTACGCCGTCTTTAACAAGGTCCCTGTATGATGGAACCGGCCTTACAGAATTTTGAGCTTCAGGGGACTCTATAAATTCCTGCCCTGCAGGGTGAGACATTAACTGCAAATGAGGATTAAGCTCTTTAAGAAGAGCATTCCCCCCCGAATGATCAAAGTGGCAGTGGGTGTTGATTAAATAATTAATATCTCCGGCTTCCACCTCTGCCTCTTTAAACATTTTTAAAAGATCATTTATGGTAGGCATTACACCACTGTCAACCAGGCAAATATCCCGGTATTTTAACAATACCGCATAAGTCATCCTGGAATTTTTAGAACCATCAGGCATGTTAATATCAAAATCAAGACGAGAAAAATATATATTATCTGTTAATCGCATCTTAAAACCCCCAAAGGCAAATTGACACTTAAGCCTGATTTATTAAAAAACATTATCGCTAAATGCCTAGACGCAGAGATGTTCATCCATACAGGCTTTGTCGGCAAGCAGTTCCTGCGGCAATCCCTTGTAGACTATAGTACCTTTCGACATAATATAGGTCACATCAGCAACTTCGGTAGCAAAAGATATATTTTGTTCTACCAGAAATATCGGATAACCCTGATTCTTGATATCATGAATCAGCTTGCCCACTTCTTCAACAATAACAGGGGCCAACCCTTCCGTAGGTTCGTCCATGATCAGCATCTTTGGATTTGTAACCAGGGCTCTGGCTATAACCAGCATCTGCTGTTCTCCACCGGACAGTTCATCTCCCCTGTTTTTCAGGCGCTCTTTTAGACGCGGGAAAAAGTCCAGTGCTTTTTCAATTGTCCAACCGGCTCCATTTTCTGAATTGCGGGCTACAACCTGCAGGTGCTCCATAACGGTAAGCGAGGGGAAGACAAATCTTCCCTGGGGAACATATCCGAGACCTCTACGGGCTATCATATCTGAAGGCTTACGGGTAATATCTTCTCCATTAAATTCAATCCTGCCCTCTTTCGGTTGAACTATACCCATAATAGTCCTTACCAAGGTAGTTTTGCCAACACCGTTCCGGCCTAAAAGGGCGATAACCTGGTTCTCTTCAACACCGATATCAACCCCATGTAAAATGTGGCTGTCACCATAATAGGTGTGAACTCCTTCAACATTAAGAATCATTGTTGTGTCGCAACCTTTCCAAGATAAATTTCTTTAACCCGCTCGTTATTCCGAACCTCTTCAACGGTTCCTTCGGCAACAACAACACCATCAGCAAGCACTGTCATATTCTCGGTTACATCATAAGCAACCTTCATGTCATGCTCGATCAGAATGATAGTCAGTTCTTTCTCTAAACCATTCAATACATCGATCAAGCGGTCGGTTTCGGCACTGGAAAGACCTGAACTGGGTTCATCCAGCGCTAATATTTCAGGCTTACTGGCCAAACCGAGAATTACTTCCATCAGGCGCTGATCGCCGTAGGAGAGATTTTTAACCAGGGTATCTTTCAGCCTCCACAGGTCAAACTGGTTTAATAAATTCTCGGCTTCTTCATAGTACTCCCGGTAACTGCTTAAAGGTTTCCACATGACGAACTTGGAAGGCTTAATACCCTGAAGACCCAAAATAACGTTCTCCAAAACACTTAAAGTAGGAAACAGGTTGGTAATCTGGAATGTCCGGGCCAATCCCAGGGGAACTCTTTTATAAGTTTTCATGTCAGTTACGTCAATACCTTTAATATATATTTTTCCACTGGTCACACTAAGCTCTCCGCTGATCATGTTAAACAGGGTGGTCTTTCCGGCACCATTAGAACCTATTATTGAGTGTCTCTCGCCGGGATAAACTTTAAGGCTCACGTCATCGACAGCAACAAGCCCCCCGAATCTCTTTGTAACATTTTCAATAACTACAATTGGTTCCAAACCTTTCTTCTCGTTAACCACTATTATCCTCTCTCCCCCTAGATAAAACCGGTATCCTCCTGCCCGGGTTATCGTCAATAAAAATTTTACTCCAGCCTGAACTTTCTAGCATGATGGTTTTTAAACAATCCCGGCTGTAATAATAACAGCCGGGATGTTTATAACTCTACTAGTCTCTTTCGTATAACGGCAAAGCCATGTATTCTTCAGGTGTATAGGGTCCCCACTGTGTAACATTTTCAATTTCGTCAAATGGAATATTACGTAATATCCCATCGATCCTCTTAACCTCAGAAATGTAGACTTTGTAAACAGGATGGTTGTAATCATCAATAGACATCGGGCCACGTGGTGCAATCAGCTCGATTTGGCGAAATGCTTCCGCAAAAGCGATTGGATCATTGTAGTTTTCACCAACCATCTCCAGAGTTGCTTCGAAAGCCATCATCCCGGTATAGGGACCTTCATTGAAGTATCCGTTCATCCGGCCGTAGCGATTACGGAATGCCTGATCATATGCCTTATTTTCGGGAGTATCTATACCATCAGTATAGTGGAGTGCCGTAATAATACCGAGGCATTCATCACCCATGGTCTGCATAGTCGATTGGTCGGTAAGGTTACCCGGGCCAAACAACGGCAGCAGATCTTTGAGACCATATTCAGCATAAGCAGGGATAAATCTTGTTGCATCACCACCGACTATAGTAGCAACAACAGCATCAATTTCACCGGCCATCCCGGCAATCTCAGCCAGGTAAGGACCAAAGTCGGGGACACCGATTGGAGTCCAGATCTTTTTGACTACTTCTCCACCGGCATTCTCGAACGCTCTCTGGAATCCACCGGCAGTTTCATAACCGAAGGCATAGTCCATGGCGATATAAACTACTTTTCTGTATCCATTCTCGTACATCCATTCGCCAAGGGGCATCATCGGCTGAGCACTGGACCATCCGGTCCTCAGGAAATAGTCGCTTACATCGCCCTTGGTCAGGGTTTCAGATGAAGGGATTGGAGCCAGATAGGTAATTTCCATATCTTTGGCATACTCGTAGAGAGCATATCCCTCTGAAGCGAGCAGACCACCCATCAGAAAATCAACGTTCTCCTGTTCGACTAAACGACGGGCCTTGGTCAGAGCTACATCAGGGTTACCGGCGGTATCTTCAACGACAACCTCGATTTTATAGCCAGCCAGAACCGAGTCTTTTTCGAACAGGTAAAGCAGCATACCGTCACGCATGTCAACACCACTGGCTGCAAAAGTCCCGGTTAACGGAGCAAGGAAGCCAATTTTAATTACCGGAAGATCCTCGCCATTTTCACCAGGTTCTTCTGTTGGAGGTGTTGTTGTATCTCCTCCACATCCTGCAACCGCGAACAGCGCAGTTACCATTAGCAAAACCAACAAGCCAACCGTCATCTTTTTAATCATGCAGATTACTCTCCTCTCAGAATTGTAAGCAGTAATACAGTATTCATAAAGTAGTTGCCCCCTAATTCACCTCCTGCTGCCAATAATTATCCTGCAGACTATTTATCAATGCTATCAGAAACAGGCTTCTGAATTTTCCTGGAAAAAATACGGTTAATCAGGTTTTTGAAAAGACCAAAAATTCCTCCGGGCAGAAACAGCACCACTGATACGTACAGTAAACCCATAATCATCATCCATCTTTCAGTCTGTGCGCTGAAGAAGTTTTCCAACAGAACGACAAAAGATGCACCGATGATGGGACCAAATAGTGTTCCGGCTCCGCCTACCAGAACCATCAACAGCGCTGAAGCTGAAGCAAACACTTCCAAAGAACTTGGTCCTATATAAGTATTGAAGTAAACCATTAATATCCCGGCTACGCCGGCAAAAAAACCGGCAATAATATAATTCAGGTACTTATGTAAAAATACGTTATAGCCTAAAACCCGCATTCGTGATTCACTGAGTTTAATACCCCTGATTGTTTGTCCAAAGGGTGATTGAACCAGCATGACCAGGCAGATCAACGATACGACAAAAACAATTAATGCAAAATAATAGAATGAATCACCTCGTAACACCAGTGAACCGATTTCCGGTCTGGCTACACCTCGAAGTCCATCATCTCCACCGGTAAGATTATACCAGCGATAAGCCACACCCCAGATTACCTGACCGAGGGCAAGGTTCACAAGGGTAAACTGAACTCCTTTAAGACTGGAAACCAAGAGACCAAAAATCAGGGCAAGAAAAATAGTTATGGCCAGGGAAAATATTACTGATGGTAAAAAGCTGTACCCCATCTTTGTGTTTGCAATGGCCACCGAGTAAGCGGCTACACCAAAAAATGCAGCATGGCCCAAGGAGGCATAACCCATATAACCGGCCAGTAAATCAAGGCTCATGGCCAGGATGCTATAAACAAAACATAGAGTTATCAATGTAACGGTAAAACGTGATACAAACTGGGGCGCCAGGACCAGTAACACTAACATGGCAACCAGGAATATCACCTTGTATTTGTTTTTGGTTATAATCGCAGCTATCATACTTGTTGTCACCCTCCTTTATTTTCGACCAAACATACCCTGTGGTCTGAAAATAAGAATCAGGGCCATTGGCGCAAAAAGTGTAAAATAAGCAAAATCGGGAATCAATACCCGGCCGAAATTATCCACAAGGCCAACGAATAGACTTCCAACCATTGCACCCTTTAAGCTACCCAAACCCCCGACGATGACTACAACCAGGGCAAGTGGAAGAATTAGACTGGATGTTGCCGGTTCAAGTCCGAGCAATGGAGCGCCAAGGACACCGGCGATACCAGCCAGGAATGAGCCGAAACCGAAAGCAAAAATAAAGACTTTATTGACATTAATACCCATCGCCCGGGCAATTTCTTCATTATCCGCCCCTGCTCGGATAACAGCACCAAGCTTTGTCTTTTCAATAATTAACCAGACGACAATGGCAACTACGACACCAAGCAGAATAAGGGCAAACCGATATTTGGGAAATGCAGTGCCAAAGACAGACATGGCACCCTCAAGAAGTGGTGGTGGCGGAACTCTCTGGGGGATTCCTCCCCAAATGACCAAAATAATATCATCATAAATCAGCCAGAGTCCAAGGGTGAGTAAGACCTGGTTCAGGGGAATACCGTGGAATCGATGAAGTAAAATTTTGTGCTGAAGTAAGCCGATGATAGTCATTGCTGCTCCACCGGCAAGGATGGCCAGGTAAAAATTACCTGTTACCTGAAGAACTGTTAATCCAACGTAGCCTCCAAGAGCAAAAAAGGCGCCATGGGTTAACTTCAAGATTCTCATCAAACCGAAAATCAAGGTAAAACCTACAGAAAGCAGAAATAATAGAGACGAAAATGCCAATCCATTCAACAATTGAACTACCCAAAATGTCATCGGTCCAACTCCTTCATGTTCGAATCATCTATGTCATATCATGCCGATTAATAACTTTCGGGTTACATATGGATTTCTATAATATTTCAACCCTGCTAAATGTTTATACTACAGTTTCGAGTAAGATTTATGATCTCCTTTTTTTTCGTCATATATTTTGACCTTCATATTGAACACAAACAGACAACCTGATAGTAATGATGATATCGGTTTTACAAAAAAAAAGCAATATAAAATTTAGAACATGATTCTGCCACCGCTCACATCGAGGGTAGCTCCCGTAATATAAGAAGCGCGGTCTGACGCAAGAAAGAGAATTGCCTCAGCCTGTTCTCCAACTTCGGCCAAGCGGCCGAGCGGAGAAAAACCGGCAGCCATTTTCTTGAATTCCTCGGACCGAACTTTTTCAATACGTTCAGTCAGAGTTGTCCCGGGAGCAACTGCATTGACGTATATATTATATGGTCCAAGTTCCCTGGCCAGGTGTCTGGTAAATCCCAGGATAGCTGCTTTTGCAGCCGCATAGTGTGAAGCCGAGAGAGTAATCGCACTGCGCCCCGAATCTGATGAGAGGTTAACAATCCTGCCATACCTTTGATTCTTCATTGATGGGATAACCGCCTGGCAGCATAAAAATGCTGATTTAAGATTTAAATCAATAATATAATCCCATTCTTCCTCAGGGATGTCGACGGTTTCCCGACCCTGGCTGAACCCACCCGCACAGTTAATCAAAATGTCTATCCGCATACTTTCTTCGAGAACAGTATCTGTTAGTTTCAACACGCTGGTTTTATCTAGAACATCGGTTTCAACATAAGTATGACCAAGATTAGAAATTTCATTACATTGTTTAGCTGCTGCCCGGCCTGCTTCAAAATTAATATCAGCGATAATTACCCTTGCCCCTTCCCTGGCAAATACCAGGGCTGTCGCCAGGCCAATGCCGGAAGCCCCGCCGGTTATAATGCTCACCTTTTCAGAAAGTAAAGCTTCCTTTTTCATTCCATCACCTTCTTTATATATTTATAAGAACATTATCAATCTATAAAAGAAATATTCTTATATTCGCTTTCACATGGGTAACCGGAAGATAAATATAAAGAGCATGTTTCCAGGTCAAATATAACTGAAAAGATCGTGCGCATACTCTGCGGCTTATCAGGATCCATGTGAGCGCAAATCGAGTTGGGAAAATTTACATGATCACTCTGAAGTGCCATGATCGAGTCCAGATCATGCTCGCTTACCTCTCCATAAAGCTTCTTTGCCCTCTGCAAACGGAAAAATGTAGAAAAACCAAAACCCCTGCCCAAATCTACAACCTTCCGGTCAAGCCTGTCACTTAATATATGGTTGGTATGAATGATTGTCCCTTCATCAGGAAATATAATTTCAAAATCATCAGGGATCATTTCCATGGAGATAACTGTTACCCCCTGCTGGCCTATTAAAAAATTACACGCCGAAGCAATTTCACTGCCCTGTGCTGTCGCGACTGCAGCATTAAGGTTTGGGGCATTTAATATTCCTCTGAGCACCAGGTGAAGCGGAGTGCCATCTGTTACCTGTTCTGTAACCAAAGCATTCAGACATACAGCCAGGCCGTTTGAATTAATACCGATCTTTCCGATAATTCCGGCTTCAGTGATCATCAGTATTTTTGGTTTATTTGCCTGATCTATCTCCAGGACAATAATTACATCTTTTTGGGATTCAAAGAAATCCCAGTTCTGCCCCATGTAAGTCGACCCTGATGTTTTTTCTGGCATAATGCCAAAGCTGGTACATCCCCCGATGGCATCGATCATTTTAGAGTTCATTATCAGTTCGCTACGGCAGTTCAGCGCAAGAATAGAGTTAAAATCCACACCAGCCCCATCAGCAAGGCCCTTCATTTCCTCAATTAGATCTTCATCAAACTTTTTAATTGCCGGGATATAATTAATAGCCTCATTAATTACAGAATCCCAGGACAGACCGTTTAAATCTCTGAATAACTTTTCGTATCCTGTGATGTTCCTGATAACTAGTTCTTTTGCCAGTGAACCATGTTTTAACCCTATTTCGTAAGGAGTTCCACTTAAAGTAAAGTGAGGGTACATTGATTATTCTCTCCTCGATTCTCTATTTGTGAGCCGGCGCAATATTTAGATCGGAATAGATTCAATGTAGTCAATTCAGCTTTTATGGCATATAATAGTCATTAAAATTTGCAAACATCCCTTTCAGGGGGTAATCTTTTGATAAACCGCACCGGACAATTAATACTGGTAGCCGCCGGAGTCACATTTGAAGCCAGCAATACCTTTCTATTCGGATATTTCATGCAGAACATACAGGCTGACTTTGCCATAACTCCCCTTCAGACAACTCTGATGGGCTTTTTACCCCTGATCTTTGCATCATTGGGGGGGTTGGGGTTCGGATACTTTTCCGATCAGTCAGGTAGGAAAAAAGGGTTTATCTTCTGTCTGTGCGGATCAGTTGTCTCCATGCTTCTCGTAGCTGCTTCAATAACTCCTGCGATGTTTATCGTCGGCCGCCTGATTTCCGGATTTACCCTGGCCGGCACCCTGACTACAGGGGCTACACTTATTAATGAAAGCTGGCAATACCGCTACCTCGGAAGGGTCAGTTCGGTTGTTCAGTCAGGATTCTCGTTTTCACATGTGCTGATATCGATTGCCCTGATTGTCTTACCTTTAACTTTAACCTGGAGGACAGCTTATTACAGCCTCGCTGCCTTTCAATTTATTATTTTAGTTTTTTCATATCACTTTGTTCATGAATCGCCGCGATGGCTCAATGAAAAAACTATCGTAACCAGCGGGAAAAAAGAATTCCTTTTTACAAAAAATTATCGAACAAAAATCATACTAACCAGCATACTTGCTTTTATCGGTTTTGTATCCGGTAATTCTTCACAGGTCTGGCTCCCTTCATTCTACCGCAGCCTGAATATTACTCCTTTTCTCCTGCCCTATATTACATTAATTGTATTCATAATCGGCACAGCGGGTTACCTGGGATATGGGTTTATCTCTGACCGCTTTGGGAGAAAACCGACTTTTATATTATTCCTCGGCAGTGCGGCGCTGTTCAGTGCTTCTCTGTCTCTTTTTACACCTTCTCCAACTCCAACTGTATTGTTTATCGTCCTTGCCACGGCTGCCGGTGCAATGTTAGCCTTTTCTATCGGATTCTTCTCGGGATATACGTCTCTCATGTCAGAATATTTCCCGACAATTATAAGGGGAACGGCCATTGGCTTCTGTTTTAATATAGGGAGGGTTGGAAACGGCATCGGCCCGGTGATTATCGGATCACTGAGTGAGCGTTTCGGAATTGGCCCTGCCTACCTGTTCAATACCCTGATGCTGCTGATCGGCATCATCATTGTTCTCCTGTTACCAAAACCGAAAGATACGATGTCTGCCGATGATCATCTACTTGCCGGAGAGGTCAAGAAATAGCCGGCAATAATACGTTTCAATGGTTCAATCCCATGCGCTGCTGTTTTAGCTGATCTGGATCAAGATCATCTGCGAGGTTGTCTAATCCCAGTTCAACAAGACGCTCCCTGGTCGGTAAACCTGTTTTGATATCCCAACCGTGACCGCTGTAATATTCATCTAGCATCTGATCGAATCTTTCCTTTTCCAATCTGAATCCCTTAGCTGCTCCACTGGGTACCGGCTCTTCCATATCCCGGAGCGGAGGATAATCGTTTTTGCGATCAAAACCGGCGTGAATATAATTATAGACCTTTTCAAGGTTCAGTATACGAAGGGCATTTCTTTTAATCTGCTCCACATTTAATTCAGATCCGGTTGCTGCAACAAAAAGTTCGGATACTTCTTTGATGCCGGGATGGTTAAGATCAAGCCAGTCAGTACCGAAATGACAGAGACCAAAACTGTTATTCAGCCTGTGCAATATCTCATAGTAGTGGACCAATTCCACTTTCCCTTCATAATCGAGGGGACCACCAAGTTGTTCCAATCCAAATTTTTCTTTAACAAGATCCTGGTTTAACTTCGGGTTTATCTCACAGAGGGGACATCCTGTGGTATGCCCACCGCCCCGGGTGGCCGTACAGGCTCCAAGAGCCCAACCGATAGTCGATCTTAATGGCTCGTAGAGGTCCTGCCCCTTGATATGGAAGGCATAGTACCTGGTATCTTCACCCATGATATCAGCCGCCCTGGCCACGCCTTCAGCGAGAATATCTCCCACACCTTCTCTGTAAGCAATCTTCCTGATCAATTCCAAAGCTACGCCAGCATCACCCCAGGCAGGCTTGAGACCGTCAAAATGCTTCTCGGTCAGAATACCTTTCTCATAACATTCCATTGCCCAGGCAATAGTTGACCCGGGAAGATCAACATCTAGTCCATATTGATTACAGAGTGCTGTTGCCTTGAGGCAAAAAGAAAAATCATCGATATCCATCTTACTGCCGAAATCGACCATGGATTCAAATTGGGCCACTTCTGTTTTCAACCCTGCATGAGGTCCTTCCTTAACATAGAAGTAACGCTGACAGGGAAGAGGACAGGCAAAACAGCTGGTTATCCGCTCGGCATATTTCTGCTTGATCGTTTCAGGATTAAAATTTCTCTCCATCTCTTCGGGGATATTCAGATCCTGAAAATTTCTATAGGGAAAGCCCGAACTTTTCGACTTTATATCGACGATCGAGAGCGTCCCATACCTGATAAAATTCTCGGTGATCGGAGATATTTGATAAGAATCGCGAACACGGTTAACGGCGGCCATAAATCTTTCCGGTTCAGCAATGTTTATTGTGCCGCTTCCCCTGACTGCTATAGCCTTAAGGTTCTTCGATCCCATAACAGCACCCATCCCGCAGCGTCCGAAAGCACGGTTCTTATTGACCATGATACTCGCCCCACGGGCTAAATTCTCACCACCGGGACCGATGCACATCACCTGCAGTTCCGGATCTTCAAAATCGGCCTGGATCATATCGACTGTTTCCCAGGTAGTTTTACCCCATAGATGATCAGCATCGTAAATTTTTGCTTCGCCGTCTTCAATGAATAGGTAAACCGGCCTGGCCGCTTTACCTTTGATCATAATATGGTCAAACCCGGCAAACTTAATCTCCGGGCCAACATAGCCTCCGGCATTTGAAGATCCTGTACCCAGGGTAAGCGGGCTTTTTGCATCGACATTAAAACGGCCGGAAGTGGGAGCAAGTGTTCCGGTAAGCGGCCCTGTTCCCACTATGAACGGAACCGCCGGATCAAAGGGAGCCATCCATGGTTTGGTATCCCTGTACATAATCCATTGACTTATTCCCGAACCGCCAAGCCACTCTTTATAGTGTTCAGTCGGTTCGGTTGAAAAGGTTCCCGCCGTGAGATTTACCCATAAAATATTCCCCACATAACCAAATGATTGAGATGCCATTGTTAATCGGCCTCCTGTGTTATATGAATCGTAAACTGTCTACCTGTTGATAATAGCAGCTAATTCATCCCTGACAAAGGATGTGCAGTATTTAATACACATTCTTTCAGTTTCACCGGTACAGTTGTCGCAGGGCGGCCTTCCTTCATTTTCATCTTTAAATACCTTTATCTGGAAACTTCTTCCTCTGGCTGCGACCTGAATGCTGGACCGTACCGGATTAAAGCAGCCATAATGATGCATTGAACAGGCCAGCTCACAAGACCTGCAGCCGGTGCATTTTTCAGTATCGATATACATCGACTTTAACCTCCGCTTAATTTATTAAGAGGGGCATTTTATGCCCCCCTTTTTCAAGAATTTCCAGTTCCGGTATCATTCGGATATTTTGCCTATTTGAACCCTACCCGGGCCATGCAGGCAACCGAGTGCGTCGTCCTCTTGATAACAATATATTGCATTAACGGGGCAGTGAGATACACAAAACGGGATATTTGTGTTTTCTGATGCACATAAATCACAGCGTTCAGTAAATATTGGTACGAAATCCCTGACCGGTTTTCCTTCATAGAAAGAGGGACCGATCAGCTTAACCCTGACCCGTTTATTGACTTCAGATTCACCATGCCACTGCTGACAACCAACTTCACAGGCGTAGCAGCCAACACATTTTTCAAGATCTACAAGCAGCATTTTCTTATCTGACATTTATTATATGCCTCCCCCCGTTATATTGTTTCAATCCGGCATGCAAATGCATGGCTTGATGTTGAACCGGAGATGGGATCGCGCGGATTATCCGGTGAAAGATAGTTCGTAACCGGACCGCCAATATAAGCCTGTCCCCAACCGTAAGGCATAAAGATAACCTCTGGATCAGCAATCCCTTCCGTTAACTTCGCAACCAATCTTACCTGGAATCTGGGTGAACTGACCAGAACAAGACTGCCATCTTCTATTCCGAGTTCTTTCGCTTTATCCGGATGGATTTCTACCCAGGGATCGGGCATAAGTGTTCTTAATTCTTTAATGGTCCTGAACTGGGTATGGGAATAGAGTACTGATTTTATCCCGTTGACGCAGGTAAGCGGATATTCTTTTTTCAACTCATGATCATTTAACTCTTCCGATTCAATATATACTGGAAGGGGATCATAACCATTTTTTTCGAAAATGGTATTATACAGCTCAACCTTTTTGGTAGGGGTATTAAACCCATTTTTTTTATAAAACCCGATCACATCTTCCTCCGGAAAACGCCATACTTTCCCCCCGGGGTTATTCTTAAGATCTTCAAGGGTGAGTTCAAGCGGTTCAATAGCATCTGCCGCAGCTTCCAGAGCATCGGTCCAGGGAAAAAGATCGGCCATCCCCAGTTTTCGGCCCAACTCGAAAAAGAGTTCTTCATCAGGACGGCTCTCCCCAACCGGTTCTACTGCTTTATTCTGAAGAGCAATATGCTGGGTATAGGCATCGAATTTATAACGGGTTGAGCGAAGACGGGAACATTCCAAAAAACTTGTAGCCGGCAAAACATAATCGGCAATCTCTGCTTCGCTGGTCATGTATAGATCATGGACAACCAGCAGTTCAAGTTTCTCTTTTAGGATTTCCCTGTATTTATTCCCTTCAGGAAGGACTGTCAGAGGCGCTCCAAGACAGACAACCGCTTTGATCGGATAGGGCTCTCCGGTAGCAATGGCATCAAGCAGGTCAGGATAGACCAGGGAAAACCCGGAGAACATGTCATGTTTTGAGACCGAGCGGCTCATTAATTCTTCATTGAACTTGGCTTTAAGGGGCACATCAGTCCATCCCACATTGGGAGTAAAGATATAGCCGCCTTTTACAGCCAGCTTGCCGGTAAGAGCAGGCAGGCACTGGATAGCCCTCATGGTCTGCATCGTATTGGTCAGCTGTTCTACCCCGTTGCCGACCATCAAAGCAGTCGCCCTGATTTCAGCATACATTCTTGCCAGTTTGATAACCATATCCCGGGAGACAGTTGTTATTTCTTCTACCTTTTCAGGAGTATAAGATTTAACCAGGTCTTTATACTCTTCAAAACCATGAACATATTTTTCAATAAACTCCGAATCAGTCAATCCCTCATTAATAATGACATTGGCCATCCCAAGGGCAAGTACAGCATCGGTTCCAGGCTTGATCGGCACATATAGATCTGCCTTTGAAGCTGTCCTGGTGAACCTGGGGTCAATTACCACCAGCCGTGCCCCCCTGTTCTTTGCCTTACTGACCCTGCGCCAGTAATTTGGCAGTGAAGTTTCGGCAGGATTGGAAGCCCATAGAATAATTTGATCGGCGTGATCAAAATCGGCTTCAGGCACACCGCCGTAAGTGGTAGCCATGGTCACTGCCCGGGGACCAAAACAGAGATGGACCTGGGTTGCATAGTTTGGCGATCCGAAGGCATGCATGAATCTCTGAGTGTATACCCAACTACCTCCCCAACCGGGGCCGGCTCCACGAAAAACACCAAAAGCTTCAGGTCCGTCGGTTTCTTTTATCCGGTTCAATTCACCGGCAATTGAAGTAAGCGCTTCATCCCAGCTAATTCTGGCCCATCGGCCTTCACCCCGCTTGCCGATGCGTTTTAAAGGATACTTTAGCCGCTGAGGATCTTTTACAAGTTTTTGGGCAGCCAGCCCCTTCGGACAAAGCACACCCTTGTTATAGGGATGCTCCTTCATTCCGCTGACCCTGACAATCTCTCCGTTATCTGTGAAAACATTCATACCGCAATCATTCTGGGCGCAGCATGCGCAAACTGTTTTAACCACTTCCATCTGTATATGCCTCCTGATTCAGTGCTTCTACCCTAATAAAAACCTAATAATTAAGTTACCTATAGTCCCAATTCCTGATCGACCAGAATGACCGAAAAGTCCTTCATCATAGGCTTTTTCTGGATTACTGTAAATATATTGCAGATACGCTGCGGTGAACTGCAGTCTTCACATTTTCCGGTTTTTGCACAGGGTGTATTATAATTTAGTCTTTTGGCATTTGCCGGACCGGCAATATCCCTGATCCGCTGCAGACCTTCATCAATATTTTTTACAATCTTATTTACACCGCATATGGTGATCACTTTGGAAGGACCGTAAGCAATTGCCGATACACGATTTCCCGAACCATCCATATAAACCAGTTTTCCATCTTCAGTCAGGGCATTGATCCCGGAGATATATACCTCACAACTGTTGGCCTTCTTTTTAATAGCTGCGATCTCTTCCTTACTTTTTCCATCAGCCTGGTTATGAATTGTTAAATTGTGCTCAGCCAATAGATCAGCCAGACCAATCTGGCTTACAGTCAGCGACCCACCGATTCCAACCGGGGCATTTTCCGGAATTCTTTTCAGAACTTCAAGGCAAGCTTCATTACTATCTACAGCAAAACAGGCATCAAAATTATTTTTCCGCAAAGCTTCGAGTACTGGTTCATAACTCTCCGGCATATAATCACTCCTTAACTTAAAAAGAGCCGGCTGCCGGTCAAGGCAGTAAGTTCATGACACCGGCTCTTTAAACATTATCAAGTTCTATTAAATTTCTATTACGGTTCTAAGTGTTTTACCGCCTTTATCTACGAGATCGAAAGCTTCCTGTATCTCGGAAAGCGGATACTTATGAGTAACCAGGAATGATATGTCAATTGTTCCCCGGTCGATCAGCTTAATCCCGTCCATAAAGTCCAGGGGGCGCATTGCTCTTGTCCCGACCAGTTTAACTTCTTTGAAATATAGCTGGCTGAAGTTGTAATCAGGAACAGATACAGGACCGATCCCGAAATGAAGAATTGTCCCCCCCGGAGCTGCCATATCAATTGCCTGGTTGATGGTTTCGGAAGTTCCGGCAGCTTCAATAACAACTGTAGCGCCCTTCCCGCCTGTTGCCTCTTTAACGGCTTGAACCGGATCTTTATCTCTGGCATTAACCGCGATGGCGCCCATCTTCTCGCAAAGATCAAGCTTCCACTGACTGCGGGATATGCCGATAACCGGATCTGCTCCGGATACCCTGGCCAGTTGGTTCCACAACAAACCGGAAGCACCCTGTCCCAGGATTACAACAGAATCGATGGGGGTAATGGAGATCTTGGCCAGGCCCCAGAGACAGGTGGCCAACAGATTTATATTCGTCCCATCAACGTAAGAGATGGATTCCGGCATTGGAAAGAGCCTTTCCTTGGGTATTGAGATGTACTCGGCAAAAGACCCATCTGATTCGCGCCCGATCAAACCACCTTTTTCGCAGAGCTGAACATTGCCCAGATAACATTGATAGCACATATTACAGTAGGTTAGAGGGTTATTAGCTACGCGATCCCCGGGTTTAAATTCGGTTACTCCTTCTCCGACCTTTTCAACTTCACCGGTTGTCTCGTGACCGAGGACCAGGGGATAATTTACCTTGTGCTTACCCTGATAGATACCGAGGTCAGTACCGCAAATCGCCGTAGCCCTGATCCGGACCAATACCTCACCGAAACCCGGTTCAGGTGTGAGTAATTCTTCAACCTTCAACTGGCTGGGGGCTCTTAAAACTGCTGCTTTCATGATATTGTCCTCCTTATGCAGCATAAATATATACCTAAGTTCAAATCATTCATCCGAAAAACCGGAAATAAAGTTTTGCATTATACCGGCAAGTTAGCAGTTGAAATCACCTTCCGCCGGGATAAATTCTCCGGGGGGGACAGTAATAATAAAATATTTGATAGCATCCCTGCCATTACTGGTGACTTTATGCGGTTCCCCTTTTTCAACGTAAGCTGCCTGACCTGCTGAAACAGTTATTACTTCTTTTCCATTGTTAACTATCATTTCGCCTTCAAGCACCAGGTAAATATGTTCTGAATGAGGATGATAGTGCGGATCAGCATAGCCTTCTTTGGGCATTTCAACATAATTAATCGCCATGTTACCAAAATCAAGGCTTTTCCCGGCTATCTCCTGAGCAAAGCACTCATAATGTAAAGGTGCGACAGATGTTTCTTTGCTCTTGTAATCGATTAGTTTCAAATCAAATCCTCCTAACCATGGTCATGATGATGTCAAACTGACTGTTCCATTTTTTCCTTTTCCCTGAGGGCCCAGAAAACTTTTTCCGGAGTTACAGGCAGCTCATACAGCCTTACTCCCACAGCATCATAAATCGCATTGAGAATAGCCGGCGCGGTGGGTAAAAGTGAAGGTTCTCCTATACCCTTAGCTCCAAAAGGACCAGTCGGTTCAGGATCGGTAATAAGGTGGCATTCCAGTTCAGGCATATCCAGGGCTGTTGGAATCATGTAATCAGTCAACTGAGGGTTGACCATCTGACCATCCTGGCTCCAGAGAATCTCTTCCATGGTTGCATAACCAAAACCCATGTGAATACCGCCGAATACCTGCCCTTCAGCAAAACTGGGGTTGATCGGTACTCCACAGTCATGGGCGGCATAGATCTTCAGCACCTCCACAACACCTGTTTCTGTATCGACTTCCACTTCGGCAACCTGGGCGGCATAGACAAATACATCAAATGGTTTTCCCTGTCCTTTTTCTGCATCTACAAATGTCGTCAGGGGGTTAAAACTGCCCTTGCCGATCGGTGGTTTACCATATATTTTATAACTCTTCAGGGCTGCTTCCTGCATGGGCATACTCAGGGCAGGATACCCCTCCATCATAATAACTCCATCCTCTACGATAAGTGAGTCCTTGTTAACATGTAGTTCTTTGGAGGCTACTTCGAGCACGGTGTCCAGGGCATCCTTGCAGGCTATCAATAAAGCCTTTCCGGCTATATAGGTAACCCGGCTGGCTACAGTACCGAAATCAAAAGGAGTTCCCTTGGTGTCGGCATAAACTATACCTACCTTCTCAAGAGGTAATCCCAGCGCTTCAGCAGCCATCTGGGAGAAAACCGTGGCAGAACCCTGCCCAACATCGGTTATTCCGGTTAGAACTACCGCGCTTCCATCCTCATTAATTTTTACGAAAACAGCTGACGGGTTAGGGTAGGCTGTTCCCCCGTTAGAATACTGCATGCAAGCTATACCAATTCCCCGTTTTTTCATTTTCTATTTCTCCTCTCGTACCAGCCTGATTCCTCCACGACCTTGCGCAGAGTCTTCTCGAGGTTGACGTTATTAAGTACCTGGCCGGAGCTGGTAATACTGCCATCATGGAATATATTTTTAAAGCGAAGATCTGCCGGATCCATGTTAAGTTTTTTCGCAATAGTATCCATATGCGCTTCATAGGCAAATCCAACCTGGGGCGTTCCGAACCCGCGCATTGCTCCGCCCATAGTTTTGTTGGTATAGACCAGTCGCCCATCAATTCTGACATGAGGAATGTTGTAAGGTCCGGTGGCAAAAACGCCTGCTTTCTGTAGTGTCCACTGACCCCAACCCACATAAGCTCCGGAATCACTGATAATATCGATGTGACGGGCCATGAAAGTCCCATCCCGCTTGAAACCTGTTTTATAGGTCAGGTGATAGGCATGCCTGTTGGTAGAACCGAGGAATTCATCTTCACGGGAGTACTCGATTTTAACCGGCCTTTTTGCCTTCCTGGCCAGAACCATGGCAACCGGTTCCATGGTAATCTCATTCTTACCACCAAAACCGCCGCCAATCTTGGTTGCTACTATGCGAATTTTACTTTGAGGGACTTTCAGAATCTTGGCTACTCCCTCAGCAGAAGTAAAGGGTCGCTGGGCTGATGTCCAAACCGTATATTCTCCTTCAGTAGAATATTGGGCTATTGCGACATGAGGCTCCAGGTGGACGTGTTCCACGCTGGGTGTTTTGAAATGTTCTTCAATAATTTCATCGGATTCGGCAAATCCCTTATCGATATCGCCCTTGATAAACTTGATATGGGTAACCAGGTTACCCTTTTCATGAATCGGACAGGCATCGGGCTTAAGCGCTTCAATGGGGTCTATAATAACCGGAAGCTGTTCATAGGTTACCTTGATCAGGTTCAAAGCTTCATCGGCAATCTCTTCCGTATCGGCAGCTACAGCAACGACCGGCTCTCCGACATAGCGGACCTTGCCTTCTGCCAGCAGCGGCTGATCCATGTGAGAAAAGCCAAAGGCGTTATAAGGAAAATCTTCAGCCTTGCAAATGGAATGAACCCCGGGAAGCTTTTCAGCTGCTGAGGTGTCGATTTCAACTATTTTTGCATGAGCGTGAGGGCTTCTCATAATCTTACCGTAAAGCATACCCGGCATCTTCATGTCAACACCATAAACCATCCTGCCGGTCAACTGATCAAGGACATCAAGCCGGGGGATAGATTTATTGATAGTTTTGAATGCTTTGGGATCCATCTTATTTAACCCTCCCTTGCATTTCAGCCGCGGTGGCTTTTATGGCATCAATAATCTTTACATGACCTGTACAGCGGCAAAGGTTGCCGGCCAACGCCTCTTTAATTTCTAAATCACTGGGATCTGAATTCTTGTCAAGTAAAGCCTTGGCAGACATGAATATCCCGGGACCGCAAAATCCACACTGCAGGGCCTGAAGATCTTTAAAATTTTCCTGCAGCGGATGTAGATTGTCCGGATCTCCTAAGCCTTCAATAGTCATAATCTCTTTGCCTTCAGCTCTTACCGTTAAATAAAGACAGGAGCTCACCGGTTTACCATCCAGCAAAATAGTACAGGTCCCGCACTCACCAACCCCGCAGCCTTTTTTGGTACCGGTCAGTTCCAGCCTGTCTCGCAAAGTATCAACCAGTTTTTCATCTGCAGGAACTTCAACCTTGTAGTCCTGTCCATTTACTTTCAGATTGACTTCATAAATCATGGTGTTCATCATCCTTTCCAGGGATCAGGCTAATTGCCTGAACCGGTTATCGATTCCAGGACCCGCCGGACGTAAACCTTGACAAGCTCCTGGCGGTAAGCACAACTGGCTCTGAAATCATCAATGGGACTGCATTCCTGCAAGGCGGCAAGTTCTGCTGCCTGCCTTATATTGCTTTCCGAAGGTTCTTTACCTTCTAGCATTTTCTCGGCTTCGTAGGCTCTCACCGGCGTGGGAGCAACTGCACCCATGGCAATCCGGACTTCCCTGCATAGATTGTTTTCAAGCCGCATACTTGCTGCAACGTTTACAACGGCAAGCGATAAAGCTTTTCTACGACCGTGCTTGATAAATGCAGAACGTCTCTTTTTTGCTCCGGGCAGGATAAAGCTGACGATTATTTCACCCGGCTCCATCACAGTTCTTCTCGGTCCGGTAAAAAACTGATCGAGCGGAACCTGCCGTTTACCCTTTTTCTGGCTGGCCAGAACTACCTGGGCATCGTAAACCAGCAGTGCGGGGGCGGTATCGGCTGAAGGAACAGCCATGGCCACATTACCTCCGATAGTTCCCATATTACGGGTCTGGTTACAGGCAATACTGGACATTGATTCCCCGAAAGCCGGCAGCTGCTCTCCGACAAATGATTCGAGTATCTCGTTATGGGTAAGGGCAGCGCCGATGATGATATCGTCGCCCTCTTCCTTCAGAACCTTCAAGTCCTCTAAACTGCCGATATCTACCAAGACGGTAGGCGACATTAAATTTTTGGCCATCGCCGGCAGTAAATCTGTGCCTCCGGCAATCACACTGGCTTTTTCCGCGTTTGCGGCCAAAGCAGATAAAGCGCTTTCAAGATCATCAGGTTTAATAATTTGGTTTATAGCCAAGCGCTCCTCTCTCCTTTCAGAAAAGAAATATGTCGGTCCTTTAAATCGAATTTTATCCTCATTGATCAACCTCCCACAGGTTGTTTATCCGCCAAACACAAGATTGGGTAACCAAAGAGTGAATATGGGGAAATATGTAATCAGGATCAAACATATGATCAGCGGGACGTAATAGAGGAGAACCCCGCGAATTACCTTGCCCAGTGGTACACCCGTAGCCTTGTTCAAGACAAAGAGCAGCATTCCAAAGGGTGGAGTCATCAGGCCGATCTGCAGATTAAAGTTCATGATTATCCCGAAGTGAATGGGATCAACTCCGACTTCCCTGACCAAAGGAAGCAGGATGGGAGTCAGGATACCCAGAATTGCCATAGTCTCCATAAACATACCGACCGTCAGCAACAGAAGGTTAACTAAAAGTAAGATCATATAAGGATTCTCAGTTAATGTTAAAACTTTTGACGCAAAGATCTGGGGTACCTGGCTCTGAACGATCAGGAAACCATAGATACTGGCCATGCCAATCAAAGCAATAATTACCGTAGAGTCTATCGCCGTCCCCTTGATAACTTCCCATAAATCTTTTATATTTACCTCCCGGTAAATAAATATTGCCAATAACAGGGCATAGATAACAGTTACCGCTGCCGCTTCAGTTGGGGTAAAAATCCCGAGCATGATCCCGGAGACCAGGATAATCGGCGTGCCCAGAGCGAGGATTCCTCTTTTGAAAGTTTTCCAGAGCTCCGGCCAACTGAAGTGAATGCCCTGGGGCAGATGTCCGAGGTGAGACTGGACAAATACCATGGCCATAAGGACGGCTCCGATGAGTAATCCGGGAACTATCCCGCCAATTAAGAGCTGCCCTACCGACAGGTGAGCAATAATCGCAAACATAACAATCGGAACACTTGGTGGGAATATTGCCCCAATGGTCGATGAAGCTGCAGCCAATCCGACACAGCATCCTTCCGGATAACCGCCGTCTTTCATTGCCTTATATTCGATAGCCCCAAGTCCGGCTGCATCAGCTGTGGCCAGGCCGCTCATTCCGGCAAAAATCATACTGGCCACCACATTTACGTGGCCAAGGCCACCCTTCATGCTGCCGACTAGTGCTTTCGAGAAATCAAAAATCCTGGTGGTCATTCCACCCACATTCATAATCCGGCCAGCAAATAAAAAGAAAGGAATGGCCAGGAGCGTAAAGTTATTCAAGCCAAAAAACATCCGTGATACAAAAATTTCAGCATTGAGACTGCGCCCAACTCCGAAAATCATTAATACTACTGCAGTAAGGCCAATGCCGTAGGCGACAGGATAACCGGTAAAAAGGAAAAACATTAATATACCTACAAACATCGCCAGTAATGTCCACTCGCTCAAGTATTAACACCTTCTTTCTCGGTTCCCTGTTTCGAAAAGAAAAGTTCTTTGGTTTCAATAATACCCCTGATGATCCAGCGAACGAGGTATACAGCAACCAATAAAAAGACGAAGCAGAGGACTAAATAAATATCCCCAAGCTTTCCTATTTTTAAAGCTCCAAGCGGAGAATACTGCATCTTAACAGACATGCTGTAAGCTCCGTAAGCACAAAACAGGGAGAAAGCCAAAATAGTTATATCTTTAAAAAGATCCAGGGGAACCTTGATCCTGGGAGGCAGCATATCGATCAGCATGCTGATTGAAATATTTTCTCGTTTCCTCCAGGCAACCGCCGAGCCCATAAAAGCAACAACAATCATGATATAGCGGGCTACTTCCTCCGACCAGTGCATGGTAATACCCAGGGGGGCAGTCAGGTAACGGACTACCACCTGTGACATTACCAGGGCAATCATAATCAGGAAGATTATCGACATAAAATTAAGGAAAAACCGGTCAAACAGCGTATTTTTAAGCTCCCGAACCATACCGAGTTCCTTCTTGATTTCTGCTTCGGTGAGAATAATAGTTTTCGACTCTTCGCTCAAAGTAACATGTCCCTCCTTTGCAGGGAATTATAATGTTCAACTTCAGTAAATCAAAACTTTTATCTGAAATCTCTCTTTAAATTGATTAATAATGCGGGCCATCCCTGGGGGCACCGGCCCGCATTATCATCCTTCAGAATCCACTAAACAATCATCGACCTACAGTGAATAACAGTTTCGATTAATTTGCAAACTGAAGAACCTCTTCACGAGTCAGGATATAGTCTTCTTCATAAAGCTGAATGAGGGCTTCTTCAGCTGCATCCTGGAATACCTGGCGCTGTTCCGGAGTCCATTCGACCAGGGTTACACCGCGTTCTTCCAGCTCTGCAAGATAATCAGGTTCACGGCTTAAGGAGTCGGCAGTAATCTCTGCGCCGGCATCGATTGCAGCCTGAACGATCATATCATGAGTCGGGCCATTTAAACTGTTCAACCAGTCAACATTAAAGGCCCAGTAGCCCATCATTACCTGATGGCGACTCAGCATGCAGTAATCGAGAACTTCATCATATCGGTAACCGAGAGCTGCAGAAAGGTCGCCGTCGGCCGAGTCAACGACACCGGTCGCAAGAGCGGTGTAAATCTCGGTCATCGGTACACCTATCGGGGCTGCCCCGATACCCTGTTCCCAAACATAGATCCAGCCGCGGATAGATGGCATACGGATCTTAACGCCAGCCATATCCTCCGGTGCAGTAACAGGTTTCTTGGCAAAAAGGAAACGCTGTCCGCGGAAGATATACTGAACTATTTCGGTATTTCCTCTTTCCCTCATTGATGTCCGGAGATCCTCACCGTACTGACTCTCCCAGACATTTTTCCAGTGCTCGAAATCAACTGCAGCAAAGGGAACTTCCATGAAGAAATACTCGGGAGCAAACATATTCAGGAATGTTACACCGGCGCACTGGCCTTCCAGTTCACCGATCGATACAGCTTCAGCTACCGCTTCTTCATTACCAGCAGCTCCGGCCAACAGCAGGCTTACGGAGATTTTACCCTCACTGCGTTCTTCCAGCAGTTCTTTAAACAATACTGCCGAGTTAAACACTTCACTGCCTTCCGGAAATGCTGAACCGATAGAAATCGACATTTCCTGGATCTCCTCAACCACTTCTTCTTCCGGTTCTTCTGTTTCTTCCGGAGTGGGAGCCGGAGCCGGTTGACCACACCCTGCAATCAGCAGAAGAACGACAAAAAAAGCTAAAACCAAAAATAAACTTTTCTTCACGTGCATTACCTCCTTAAGATATGTTGATAACCCTCTCATAAAGCCGTAAATCAATCTGGTGTATTTTATCAACTCCTCTCATAGGTTATTTCATCTTCACTAAAATCTCAACCCGCCGGAGCGGGCAAGAATTCTTTCAGCAACTTCCACCGTGGCCGCATCGGACATCTCACCATCATGGACAAACGCTCCGCTGCCCCGTGAAAGCGCTTCTTTATGAGCGGTAATCAGCTTTCGAGCTTTATCAACTACCTGCTCTGATGGGGTAAAAACATTCATGGCAATTTGAACCTGGTTGGGATGAATGGCCCATTTCCCATCAAAACCGAAAGTTTCTTCCTGCTCCGCCTCATACCTGTAATTCTCAAGAACTTCTTCCCTGAATCCGGGAAAAGAGCCGCCGATAAGCTGTAATCCGGCTGCCCTGCCTGCTACAGCAATCCGGTTTAAAATATAAGACCAGGGATGTATTGCAGGTTTATCTTTATGTTCATATAGTTCAGTTAAATTCATGATTGGGATGCCCATTGATGCGGCAAAATCAGCAGCGCCAAATATCAGCGCTTCCAGGCGGGGGGTGGAAAATGCAATTTCCCGGATATACTCCACAGCTTCAGGACTTTCAATCAGACATTCGATTCCTATGCTGCCAGGAAGGCTAAATTCTTTTTCCAACTGGGTCAGTAAGCGATCGAGAAAATGAAGATCGCCAGGGCCTTTAACTTTCGGCAATATTATAACATCCAGATTTGCTCCGGCTTTGCTGACTATCTCCACAACATCCCTATAACACCAAATCGAAGAGGCATCATTGATCCTGATTGACCGGGTAATATCACCCCAGTCCAATTCGTTAAGGGCAGATATCGCATTATCCCTGGCTTCCCCTTTACGCTCAGCCGGAATGCTGTCTTCAAGATCAAGAAATACCTGATCAACACTAAGCCCCAAAGCTTTCTCGATCATTTTGAGGTTTACTGCCGGCGTCGCCAGCTCACACCTACGCTTGCGGAACTTATGCAACCGATCACAGCCTTTTTAATTATAGTTCATCGCATCCTGGCTGTTTACCATAAAAAGGGATCAAACTTTTGCCATTCACAGTGAAAATATTACTTACTGTCAATAGAACTTTTCAAAGTCTTGAATACATTATCGAGGTGCTGGTTGATTAAATCTTCCATTAAAAGGGCATCCCGATCTTTGAGAGCATTGAGCAGAGCCCGGTGTTCTTTGACTGCATTACACAATGTATTTCTGATTTCTTCGTCTTCGATATCCCAAAACAGTGAATACATTTCATGGGTATAGAAGAGCATATCCTTTATGTTATTAAATAGATCGTGAGCTACAGAATTATGTGAAGCCCGGGCGAATAAGGTGTGGAAACAGATATCAAGTGAGAAAAATTTCTCAAGTGTTTCCACATCAAGACTTATATGATTCAAACCTAAATCTTCATGATCCTGCAGACAGTTTTCAATATCTTCGATATCTTCGTCCGTGGCCCGGAGTACCACCAGCGGAACAAGTGAAGATTCCAGGAGTTTTCTCAGTTCAAAAACTTCGCTGAAGGTAACAACTTTGGAAAGCTGAAGCGGATTCACCTGATTTTTAAAGGCATTAATGGCATTCTCAACTACAAACAGACCTTCTTTCTCCCTGCTGATCAGACCCATTGATACAAGGGCGGTTAAGGCTTCCCTTACCGTGCTTCTGCCTACCTGAAAAATTTCGGTCAGTTCTTTCTCTGTGGGCAGCTGCTGGTTTGCCTTTAGCTCGCCGCGCATAATCTTCCCTTTGATCTGTTCAATAATTCTGAAAGATAAAGCCTTCTTTTCAACCGGTTGAATCGTACTGAAAACATCCTCTCTCATCGTTCACTACCTTTCCGCTTGTCTTCCTGTCAGACAAGCATATTATACTGTTAATAGAACATACTGTCAAACTATCTGAAATACTTCCACCGCGCTATTTGAAGCGCTATTCTTTGATATTTTTACTGATCAGGGCAGGGGAAAATAGCTCTGCGCATGCTTAATTATAAAAAGAAAAACAACTCTTAATAAAAATTAAGGTGCAATTAATAATATGCTAAATATAGAAAGTGGGTGTAGGTTATACATACCTGCACCCGCCTTATGATCTACCAGTTTTCGCATATCACTTCGAAGTGATCACGGGGATGATCACAGGAAGGACAAAGATCTGGCGCTTCGCTGCCTTCATGAATATATCCACAGTTGCGGCAAAACCATCTAACTGTTCCATCCTTTTTAAATACAGTGCCATTCTTAATATTGGCCAATAACCCGAGGTAGCGTTTTTCATGCTGTTTCTCGGCAACAGCAATCGATTCAAAGATATCGGCAATATTGTCAAAACCCTCTTCACGTGCTATTTTAGCGAAACCAGGATACATATCGGTCCATTCATAGTTCTCACCACCGGCAGCCTCTTTCAGGTTTTCAGCGGTGCTTCCGATCACTCCGGCCGGAAAGGCAGCCTGAATTTCAACCTCACCGCCTTCTAAAAGTTTAAAAAGCCGCTTGGCATGTTCTTTTTCCTGGTTAGCCGTTTCTTCAAAAATTGCTTGAATCTGAACATACCCATCCTTCTTGGCCTGGCTGGCAAAATAGGTATACCGATTTCGGGCCTGAGATTCTCCGGCAAAAGCCGTTAAGATGTTTTTTTCTGTTCTGCTTCCTTTTAAGCTCATAATGACTCTCCTTTTTATCAGTTTAATATGATCCGGCCCTTCGTCTCCAATCAAAAAAGGGCTTCAGTATATAATTAGACTATCCATACTAAAAACCCTTTTGTCCATTTGTTTTTAGAATATCAACTACTGTTGGTTCTTATTACTTGACAGCTTCGGCCAGAAAGATAAACTTGTCAACTTCAAAGAACCCGTTTAAGGAAAGCAACGCTTGATGCTCATTCCCTTCCTGCCAGGCAATTCCATTGTAATCTCCGCTTTCAAAATAGAGTTTTCCATTTACTTCATCAGTGATCAGTTCGCTCCCCCCAGTGATTCTTCCGGTATGGCCGATTAAATGTTTAACAAATTCAACCAGGTCGAGATTCTCAGTGTCATCCTCAGCCCATAATATTTCATACTGTTCACTGCTGTAAAGCGCAGCCTGAAAGAAAGGTTCACCGGCATTCCGAAGGATAATCTGATCACCCAAAATGAGTCCGAACGGTAAATCCACCGGCCGGTCAGGAGGCAGATTATCTTCCTCTCCTAAAAAAGAATAATCCTGAACACCATTTCGGGCTGATTCTTCAGCAAATATACCGACCGTTCCACCATCATCCTCTTCATGAAGGGCAACTGATTCTTCCATTTCACCGGGAGGGATCAGGCTATCAGCAGCAGGAATTCCGGTCTGAAGTGACCTGAAAAGACCCAATCCACCCAATACAACAACCAGAAAAACAGCTGCTACCGCAGCCAATCTACTCCAGTTAAAACCTAATTGTTTCGGAGCTGGCCGGGGTTTATCCAGGCATTTTTCAATCCGCTGCCACATTACATCAGCGGGTGGAGTGTCAACACAATCACATTCCATATGCAGCGCTTTTCGAATCAATTCATCATGTAATAAGCGTTCATTGTTATCTGCCATTGGCCCGGTCACCTCCTTCATTTAAATGACAAGTTATGGACTAATCAAGTTCCGTCAGGGCAGCTGCCAGTTTTTCCCGAGCCCTGAATAATCTTGATTTAACCGTACCTACCCTTATTTTCAACATTGAGGCTATTTCATCGACTTTCAGGTTGTGATAATACTGGAGGACAATTACCTGGTATTGATCGGCAGGAAGAGTGCGGATTGCTTTTCTAACCCGATCCACTTCCATGTTGCGTATAGCCTCTTCTTCAGTATCCCGATTAGAATCACCAGCCTGATCGTAAGGTAATTCATCGGTATAAAATATTCTTTTTTCCCTCTTTAGGTAATTTCGGGCTAAATTCGAAGCTATTACAGCCAGCCATGCCCCAAATTTTTTACCATCCTGAAGCTGATGGATATTTTGAAAGGCCTTGATAAAGGCATCCTGGGTTATATCTTCAGCACTTTCCCGTCGGCGGAGGATATTATAGACTAGAGCATATGTACGCTTGTAATATGCTTCAAAGAGCTCCCTTCGGGAGTCATTGTCATTCAGTCTGACCAGATCCAATACTCTTTCCGGCTCCATTTAAACCTCCATCGGTTAACAGATAGCTTATTAATAATTTCGCCGAAGGCTCTTCTATCCCTTCAATATTTAACATTCTATTTAAAAAGAACAGGTTGTTCGACAGTTTCAACTTCTACCAGGTAACCGTCACTCTTAACGATTACCGCTCCATGTAAATCTGTCCGGCACGTTATCACCTCAATTTCTTCGAGCGTATCAATAATGTAAGGATGAGGATGCCCAAATGGATTCGGGCCGGTTTGAATCACGGCAACGGTTGGTGATACTGCCTCGATAAATTCCGGAAAGGAATCCATATAGCCCCCATGGTGTGGAACCTGCAGAACATGGGCGCTGAGGTTGATATTTTTCCCGAGTAATCTGACTGCCGCTGCATCTTCAATATCTCCGGTCAGCAAGATCACAAATTCTTTATAGCGAAGCAGGGCAACAACTGAATTATTATTCAGATCACTCCCGATGCCGGTTAATAACCTACCTGGGGGACTGATAATCTCGATCTGCAGATCGTCCCCACATGTCCAAACCATCCCTTCCACTGCCTCAATAACCTTTGTGCCTGCATTAATTGCATTTGTTAAAAGCAAATCATATAGTTCGGAGTTGCCTGCTGCCGGAGAAATTAATAACTGCTCAACCGGAATAGTGCCAATCAGTGGGATAAACCCTCCGAAATGATCTTCGTGCGGGTGGGTAATTATCGCAAGATCTAAATAACGGATCCCCTGGCTTCTCAAATAGGGCAGAACTACTTTTTCTCCAACTGCAGCAGGGTTTCCACTGTAAGCCGGCTCACCGCCAGCGTCAACCATGATAACCGCGCTGCAGGGCGTTTCGATCAAGACCGCAGCACCCTGGCCGACATCAATAAAGGTTACTCTTAAATCATCATTGCCGGGAAAAATAATACCGCCCCATACCAGTACTACAGCAATTAATAAAATTATCACCACTATTTTGCCGATATGCGGTTTTATTAAATTGTTTTTTACAGCGTGAACAGCCTCAATACAGAATAAAAAGCCAGGTTTCTTTACAGATTCAAAGAGGATATTCCGGTAATGATACGAGTATATTATCCCTGCCATGAGTAGATATATAGCGATCAGGGTCAATAAACCAGGTGGATAAACAGTTAAATAAAAGCCGGGCAGCTTACTGATGCCTGTCAGAAAAATCATCAATTCCAAAAGAGGCCGGGCAGCCCACAACAAAATTGAACCGGCCAAAGGCCAAATGAAACTCAGCAATGCACCGGTAAGGCCGAATCCAATAATGAAGGCTATAAGGGGCATCAGCAGCAGGTTAAAACCCAACGCTCCAACGGGAAGATGGTGAAAATAATATAATGATAAAGGTAACACACCGATTTGTGCAGAGATGGTAACAGTTAACGGCGCATGCAGGATACGGGGCGCCCTGGTTGACCTTAAAAGATGTTCAACTGGCCTGTAAGCATATATTATTGTTAGTGTAGCTGCATAGGATAACTGAAAACCAACCGTAAAAAGCAGGGAGGGGTTCATGGAAAGTGTAACCAGCGCAGCCAGGGCAATTGCAGAAGGTAAATCTTTTTCGCGATCCAGAAGCAGCGCCGCCAACGCTGCAGAGACCATAATGGCAGCCCGCAATGCCGGAGGGCGCATACCGGTTAGATAGGCATAAGCGAAAACCAGAATTATTGCAAGTAATAGCGGAAACCGCCCTTTTATTTTGAGCATCTGAAAAAACCCGAGGATTATGAGCGCAACCAATCCGACATGTAATCCCGATACAGCCATCAGGTGGCCGGCACCAGACCGGCGAAAATTTTCTTCAACCTCTTCCGAAAGGCGATATCGCTGCCCGAAAAGCATCGCCGTTAATAGTTCTGAAGCAGGCGGCGGGAGGTTTTGCATAATTGAGCCTGTCATCGCCTGCCGTAAATTGATTGCAGAATGAGTCAGCCAACCTACCCTGCCGGTTCCCAGAGAGGAAACCTGGGCTGGATTGGGATACATGAGAGCTGATATACCCTGACTCTGCAGGTAGAGCCGGTAATCGAAACCATCAGGATTACGCCTTCCCCTGGGTTCAACTATTGTTCCCCTTATACGCAGTTTTTCTCCAAACCAGTATCGATCACTTCCATCTCCATAAATTCTGACTTCTAATTTATCAGTAACAGAAATTTGTTCTCTGTCAATTTCGATTTTTTCTGACTGAACTATATATACAGAATGATCGCTATAAACAACCGGCTCTCCAATGACCGTGCCCTCAAGATAAAGCGGTCTGTTTGCATATTCCATAAGGCCTTCTTTGATCTGGAGCGAGGGATAGTAAAATGATATAATGCCGGAGAATGCCGCCAAAATCAATAACAGAGCATAAAATATTGTTATCCATTGATTGATTGCAGCAATAAAAAGAATAACCATAATAGATAATGAAAAGATCAAGTATCCCGGAGACTGAATTAAAAAGAGACGGCCGGTTATGATTCCGGCCGTATAAAAAACTGTTATAACCAGCAGAAAGCGGTTGAGAAAGTTATTCCGCTGCAGATGGAGGATATGTTTGGCTGTATTAGCTATCATAACTAGGTTGTGTATCTTTCTTCATAGATTCTATTTCAGGTAGTTATTAATTACCTGAAAACCTGATCGAATATACCAAATGTTTTTTCCCGCTGTTCAACAGGAGGAGCGGGGGTCAGCAATGATACCACGATCAGTATCAGAATGGCCAGAATAAAAGCGGGAAATACCGGCATAAATCCCAGAGAGGTCCACTCCGGCAGTACTTTAAGATACCAAAGGTGCAGCATTATCGCCGGAATTATTAATGCGCTGACAGCCCCGTATTTATTGGCCCGGGGCCAGTAAAGCGCCCCGATCATTACCGGAAGCATAACAGAAAAACCGGAAAAGGCAAAAGCAGCAATGTTTAAGATAGCTGCCGGGCGGACAAGGGCAATATAATAGGCTATAGCTGCAAAAATAACCAGCAACCCCCTGCCCCATAATACTGCCTGACCGGAACTGATCTTCCGGAACCGGGGAAGAAGGTCATCGGTTACCAGGTGTGATACAGTCAACAGCTGAGAATCGATTGATGATTTAACTACTGCAAGAATTACAACCAACCCGAGGACCGTCCAGGTCGGGGTCAGAAATTGCTGGATCAGCATTGGAACAATATTATCTGTATCTTTACCCACCAAGCCCGGGACAGCAACCGAACCCCAGACGCCCAGTAGGGTCGAAACGCCAAAAATGGTCGCCATAGCCAGGGGATAAAAGAGGCTGACCCTTTTCAGGTTTTTGCTGCTCTTTGCAGCGAGAATCCTGGTATACATCTGGGGAAAAACAATCACTGCTATGGAATTTATAAAGGCAAAGCTGAACCAGTTTATCGGTGCAATTTGTGGTGAAAGACTCCTCTGCAGCATTGCCGGGTTATTCTGGGCAATTCGCTCTGTAATAGAAGAAAAACCACCCAGGGCCTGGGCTACGGCAAAAAGAAGCAAGACGGCAACAACAAGGAATACAGTGCCCTGGAAAATATCGGTCCAGACAGTACCTCTCAATCCCGCCGGAAGAGTATAGATCAATGAAATCCCGATAATAACAAATGCAGAAAGCCAGTAAGGAACAATACCTTCTGAGATCGTCGTAAATGCCAGGCTGCCGCCAATAATACTTACCACCAGGTAGGGTAATGTATAATATAAGAGAAGGATCAAGAACAACAAGGCTACAAAACGACTCTTGAAGATTGCTCCGAATACCTGTGGCTGTGTTCCATAACCGTAATGTTTACCCAACAACCAGGACCGATAACCGACTAGGTAAAATGTAAAAGGTGTAATAAATATACTCCAGCCGATTACATATCCGTATGCGCCATAACCAACCTGGTAAGCAAAACCGGAATAGCCGATGATTGTAAATGCGGTGATATTACTGGCAAAAAGTGCCATAAACACGGCTATACTACCTAATCCTCTCCCGGCTAAAAAATAATCTTCCTTCGTTTTTTTAGTAATTTTTGCCCCGTATGCGCCTATCATAAGTAATATGGAAACGTAAATGATCAGTATAATTATACCTGTTGTTGTTGTCATTGTTCTTTCGGCTCCCCATTATTCTGCAGCTCAATCAGTTCCGGTGAAGGATCAGGCCAGGCCAGGGCAATAATAATCCTCATGGCAATAATAGCTAATACTGTATACCCGACATAATAGGAAAATGCAAAGGGCATAAATCCGAAGAGCAGGGGCACCTTGGCATCAAGATCCCACAACCAGAAACTGTTATGCAGGATAAACATTACCAGAACGATCAGAGCTACCAGCGCCAATCGTATACTGAATTTCATTTTATGTCAGCCTCCAGGTAAGATTACCGGCATAAACCGGCTAAACATCTTTCTGCATATTCGACGATTCAGATATAAATCCTGCCTGAGATCCAAAAAACATCGTTGCCGTGTAAATAAAAGACCTGCAGCAGCAGGCCCTAAGGTTACTTATATAGAAATAACAACTGGTATAACTATTGGTTATTCAATTATTACCTCCTGGGTCGCCCTGGTTTGTTCACCTACTTTAATCACCACTTTATATTTTCCCGGATCGCTAAACCAGATCATATCGGCAATGGTATCCCATTCAGGATCAACCTCGTATACACCATCGGCCAAAATTTCATCCGATGAGCTTTCTATAAGCTGGACTGTAACCGAATTACCACCAAATGGTTCATTGTTGAAAAAGGAAAAGTAAAAATCTTCCCCAGCCTTGAAGTTAGTCTGGGCAGCGACAACCTCCAGGTTTTCATCAATTTCATAGCCTAATTCAAGAACCGATCCGCTCACTGCAGTACTTGTAACAGTTGAATCACCACCGCAGGAGGTACAGATCATAAGCAGGAAGAATAGGGTTAATAATAACAAGAAATTGCGTTTAATCATTACGTCAACTCCTTTATGTATTCAGTTCGACTGCAATGCTTCAGTATTCTCTATCATTAAAAAGAATCCTTCCCCTGCGGGAGATTAATTTCTTTGGCCGCTTATTACCATTGAACAGAGATAGGTGAAGGATAAAAGCCCAATAATGTAGAACTTAGGTTTGATCAAACAGAGCAACAGGAGGAGCAGTTTATGAATTTATCAGTCAGAAAAATTGTTATATCAGGCATCCTCGGAGCAATCGCTATTCTGCTGGGCGTGACCAGACTGGGGTTTATTCCGGTGCCCACCCCGGCGGGCCATGCAACAATTATGCACATACCGGCAATTTTGGGCGGTGTTCTGGAAGGCCCGGTGGTTGGCCTGATCACCGGCGCAATCTTCGGTTTATTCAGTTTCCTGCAGCCAGGTGCCCCTTTTTTCGCCGATCCCCTTGTTTCGATCCTGCCCCGCCTTTTTATCGGTGTCGTTTCATACCTGGTTTATATCTCAACCAAAGGGATTAACACAGTATTGGCCTGTATATTGGCCGGGGCTTTTGGATCGGTAACCAATACTGTTCTGGTGTTGGGTATGGCAACCCTGCGGGGATATTTACCGGCAGAGCTCTCCGTATCTATTGGGATTCTACATGGGATCCCCGAACTTATAGTCGCCGCAATCTTAACTGTTATATTGGTTAAGGGAATTCAGCGCATCAGATCCGGCGAAGAGCGTTCTCTTTAAACTGTTACTGAGCACACTTCCCATATCCGCTTGATCCCTGAATCTTGATTATTGGAGTTGTTCATACTTGGAAAAGCTGATCGAAACCGTTGATCTTTCATACTTTTATCGCTACGGCTCCCAACAGGAAATTCAAGCGTTGAACAGCATCAATATGACAGTCAACCGCGGTGAAATTCTGGCTATAACCGGCAGGAACGGTTCGGGTAAATCGACATTGGCCAGACATTTTAATGGCCTGCTTTTACCAAAAAGAGGTCGTGTTTTTGTTAAAGGCCTGCCTACCGATATTACGGAAAATATCCGGGCTATCCGCCGTTCAATTGGCATGGTATTTCAAAATCCTGACAACCAGCTGGTATGCAGCATCGTTGAAGAAGACATTGCTTTCGGACCGGAAAACCTGGGGCTGCCACCCTGTGAGATAAGAGAGCGTGTTGACTGGGCGCTTCAAACCATGAAAATTGAAAGACTACGCCTGGAATCTCCTCATAATCTTTCAGCCGGACAGAAGCAACAGGTGGCGATTGCCGGCGTTCTGGCCATGAAACCTGAATGCATAATCATGGATGAACCAACAGCTCACCTCGATCCGAGAGGAAGAAGGGAAGTACTGGAAAGTGCCCTCAGGTTAAACAGGGAAGAAGGTATTACTATAATCCTACTGACTCACTTCATGAACGAAGTGGTCAACTGCGACCGGATGATAGTGATGGACCAGGGAGAGCTCCGGATGGACGGACCTCCACGGAAAATTTTTCGCAACCCCGCAGAAATTGAGAATCTTGGACTCGACATACCTCTGGCAACCCATATAGCTGTAGAGCTGCAAAAGAAAGGCCATAAAATTTCACCTTTTATTATTAATACCGAGGAGTTAATAGAAACCATATGCCGATTGAGATCATAAACCTCAGCCATAGTTACAAAGAAGGGACTCCTTTTGAGCACAAGGTCCTTCATGATATTGATCTTAATATAACCGACGGCGAGTTTGTCGGCTTAATCGGCCCGACACGTTCGGGGAAATCTACCCTGGCTCAACATCTGAATGCTTTATATATTCCCCACCGGGGCAAGGTTTTTATTGACGGGCTGGATACCTCAAATCCCAAAGCCGACCTGATCAGACTCAGACATAAAGTGGGGTATGTATTCCAAAACCCCGATTACCAGCTTTTCGCCCCGACTGTTGCTGAAGATATTGCATTCGGTCCAACCATTCAGCGCCTGACAGAAAATGAAATTAAAGAACGGGTTTTAGAGTCGATGAACCAGGTAGGTCTTGATTACGGGACATTCTGCAAAAGGGATATTTTTGCTCTGAGCGGTGGACAAAAACGGCGAACTGCCATCGCCGGAGTACTGGCCTGCAAACCTCAAATTCTGGTTCTCGACGATATAACAGCCGGCCTTGATCCAGGCGGTCGTGAAGATATCCTGGGAGTAATCAGCAGTCTACATAAGACAGAGCATATCACCATCATCTTCATCAGCAACAGTATGGATGAAATTGCCGACCTCGCAGAAAGAATTATAGTCATGAATGAAGGCCGGATTATCATGGATGGCCCGGCCAGACAGATCTTCAGCCGGACTGACGAATTGAATAAAATAGGCCTTGAACTTCCTGAAATTACCAGAATAATGGACAGGCTCCAATTGGCTGGTTATCGACTGCCAAAAGGTGTCTTGAATATTCACGACGCCATAGCATATATATCGACTGCCATCAGGGAACAGGGGGCGGATGACTGATGGAACTGACAAAGAACATTACCCTGGGAGTATACCTTCCAGGTGATTCCCCTATACATCGCCTTGATCCAAGGACTAAAATAATTATAACCGCTGCACTGATCGTTATTCTGCTGTTTATCCAATCGTATTATGCATATATCATTTTTTTCCTGTTTACAGCCGCAATAATTATCCTGTCAAATATTCCTACGGGTTATGCTCTGCGTGGTTTGAAGCCGATGCTGCCAGTACTGGTTATTATGTGGATTTTCCAATTCTTTCTATACAAGACGGAATCAACTGCAGTACTTTTCAACTGGTGGATTTTTGAAGCAACAGCAGCCGGGTTGCATATGGCAAATTTGATCACACTAAGGGTAATATTTCTATTTATTGTTACAACTCTTTTGACCCTGTCAACATCTGTAGTCAGCCTGACCGACGGTCTGGAAAATCTCACAAAACCGCTGCGATCCATCGGTATCCCCTCGCAGGAACTGGTGATGACACTGGTAATTGCGCTCGGATTCGTATTGATCCTGGCCGAAGAACTTGAAAAAATTATCAAAGCCCAAATGGCCCGCGGGGTTGCTTTTGACAGGGGAAATTTTATACAAAAAACAAGGAAGCTTTTTCCGGTATTCCTTCCTCTCTTCATCAATGCTTTTAAGAGAGCTGAAGACTTGATAGTTGCCATGGAAGCAAGGAATTACACCGGAGGAAAGGGCCGGACAAAGATGAAAACCCTGCAAATGGGCAGGGTTGATTTGATAGCTTCTCTGATCACTGTTATATTTATTGCTTTAACGGTTCTCCTTATTGTCAACACTAAAAGGATGTTATAGCCATATCAAATGGGGCAGCCAAAGGAAGTGCCTACAGCTACCGCTGCTCGAACCTGTTCACTTTTCGGATCAACCAGCTTTGTACCGGCTACCGCAACATCGAGAGGTACCGATTCGATATGATTCCCTTTCAGACAGACCATTTCATTTAACTTGCCCACCTGAAACAACTCGACAGCTTTTACCCCAAAACGGGTTGCCAGTACCCGGTCATATGAAGTAGGGCTTCCCCCCCTCTGCAAATGACCCAGAACTGTTGCCCGGCTTTCCAGCCCCGTTCTTTTTTCTATTTCATTCGATACAATCATCCCGATTCCACCAAGTCGTTTTTTATCTCCGCTTGACTGGTATACCGGCTCTTCTCCAACCGGGTATGCCCCTTCAGCAACAACGATGATGCTGAATTTCTTGCCCCGGGTTCTTCGTTCCATAATCTTATTGATCACGTGGCTGTATTCAAAGGGCAGTTCGGGAATCAGGATAATATCGCCTCCACCGGCCATTCCTGCCTGGAGAGCTATCCATCCTGCATGCCTGCCCATTACTTCTACAACCATTACCCTGTGATGCGATTCTGCAGTGGTATGTATTTTATCAATTGCCTCGGTGGCAGTTGTTACAGCTGAATCAAAACCGAAAGTTACATCGGTAGCGGGGAGGTCATTATCGATAGTTTTCGGAATACCGATAATCGGAACTCCCAGCTCGCTGAAGCGATGTGCCAGAAAGAGACTGCCATCTCCTCCGATGACCACCAGGCATTCTACAGCCCATTCTTTCAGATTACTTATGGCATCTGCAGAACGGTCTTTGCCCGTTTCACGGTAATCACTCCCACCGGGACGATAATCAAAAGGGTTATCCCGGTTCGAAGTTCCCAGTATAGTTCCCCCCCGGTTTAAAATACCCGAAACCGCAAGGTCATCAATTAAACCGGCATCATTTTCAACAAGACCTCTAAATCCGTTATTAAAGCCAACGACTTCAAGGTCATGGTTGTATGTTGCCCCTTTCACTACAGCCCTGATAACGGCATTAAGACCTGGACAGTCTCCTCCGCCGGTTAATAAACCCAATCTGCGCATCGATTTCCCACCTCGTTTTGCAGTTATTTCCGATCTGCTTAACTCATCTTTCTTTCGTTCACATATTTCAATACAGGAAGGTTGTGGATCATTGAATAAGGCTTTACGGGCTAACTGGTCAACCTGTTTATTGAGAATATCTGCACCATGCCCTTTAACTTTGATCCATTCAACTTTTCTGCTTTCAGCCAATTGAAACAGCTCTTCCCAAAGATCACGGTTTTCCACTGCTTCGCCCCTGGCATTTCGCCATCCGTTTTTATACCATCGTTCCATCCAGTTCTGTTTAAAACAGTTAACCAGGTAAGCGCTGTCGCTGTGCAGCGTAATCCGGCTCCCCTCAGGAGTTGTTTTTAGCGCTTCAATCGCTGCTCGGAGCTCCATACGCTGGTTGGTGGTCTCTTTTTCATGGCCGCTGATCTCCCGGGTCTCACCATCCATCTGTATAACAGCTGCCCAGCCACCTGGACCGGGATTGCCCGAACAGGCCCCGTCAGTATATATTAAATATGAATTATTGACCAAAGTGGTTTCCTCCGGGTGTCTTTATAATGTTAACTGCACCAGTTCGTTTAAAATCTGCTCGAATTCCTGAAGTTTTTCTCCGTAACCTGCCCAGTCACCCTGCTGCTGCCGCAGTATTGCCTCATCATATACTTCCTGGGCTCGTCGGATCAGATCTACCAGCTCAGCATCATCCAGATCAACTGGTTCACCCGGCTCAACTTCATCTTCAGGCACTTCAATAGGTTGTTCATCATCATCAAGATCCGGCGGGAGGGCATCGATCTCGCCGAATATGCGGATCAGAGCTCTTTCCAGGGTGTCTTCCATCACTACTGTCTCACCATAGACAACGATTACCCTGGCCAGCTCGGGCAAACCTCCCCTTTCTGCCTCCAGGAATATCGGTTCAACATAGAGCAGGGAATTATTAATCGGTAAGACGAGCAGGTTGCCACGAATTACTCTTGAACCGGCCTGCCCCCAAAGGGTAAACTGCTCCGAAATCTCTGTGCTCTGATCTATCCGGTTTTCGATCTGTTTTGGGCCGAGAATAACTCTTTCCGGTGGAAAGAGGAATATTTCCACCTGACCATAATTGGGCTGATCACAGCGGGCAACCATCCAGGCAATCATGTTATTACGCTGATCAGGCGTAAAAGGTATAATCAGCACATATTCTGGCTCCGAGTAGCCCGGCAGCTGTAGGATAGTATAGTAGGGCTCCATAAATTGTTCCTGCCCGAAGGACTGTTCAAAGGGTACTGCCCAAAGGTCTTCCCTGGTGTAGAATACGTTGGGATCGGTAATATGATAGAGGGTCAACAATTGGGACTGAACATTGAACAGATCCTCGGGATAACGTAAATTACTGATCAGGTTTTGAGGCATCTCCTCGATCGGCTTAAAAAATTCGGGGAATATCCGGCTGTATGTCTGGACCAACGGATCTTCAGGATCCATTACATAGTAATCTACACTGCCGTTATAAGCATCGACGACTACTTTAACCGAATTGCGAATATAGTTTATATCTCCATAAGGCGCTGAATAGGGGAAACTTCTGGTTACGGTATATGCATCCTGGATCCAGAATAACCGCCCATCACAAACTACTATATAAGGGTCACTGTCGTAGCGGAGGAAGGGGGCAAGTTTCCGAACCCGGTCATGAATATTCCGATCAAAAAGGACACGGCTCTCATTGCTCAACTCATTGGACACAAGAATCCTGTATTCCCCAAATTTGAAGGCAAACAAAATACGGCGAAGGAACGATTGGATTGGTATTCCGGCTTCACCGTCATAGTAAACAAATTCGTTTTCATCTCCAGCTGTGGCATAGTGAAATTCAGGTGTGGCTGTATTGATAATGACATAGTCATTGGTCAGTTCGCCAAAATATATAGCCGGGTTTTCGAGTTCCAGATTTCCCGTTGGAGGGATATCGCCCAGGAAATAACGGGGTAATCCTTCAGTGGTAACTTCATTTACAGGACTCATTGTCACCCCGTAACCATGAGTGTATTGCAGCTGCAGGTTAACCCAGGTCTGCGCCTGGGGAGCAAGGCGTGTTTTATCAAGCTCGCGGGCGGCGATCATAACCTGCCTGTATTCACCATCAATTACATAGCGATCGATATCAACATCGTTGAAGCGGTAGTAAAGCCTGATCGCCTGCAGCTCATTAAAAGTTGTCAGCAGCGGACGATAATCCCAGAGACGAACATTGTTGATTGTTCCCGGGTTTTCCCGCAGATCATCCCAGTTAAGCATGGCTGAAGGATCGTAACGGCGGGATGAGAAACGATCAATACCGTATGCATTCCTGGTAAACTCAATATTATGCTCCAGGTACTCACGCTCATAACTGAACTCACTTGGTTCGACCACGAAACTCTGGATCGCCGCCGGATAGGCCCAACCCCCCAGCAGGGAAACACCGGTTAAAACCAGGACACCATAAATAAATAACCGGTATCGCCGTAAAAATATATTTGCAAAAAATATAAGAGCAATAACCAGGGCAAGGATCATAAGGATCATCAAAACCGGGTAATTGGCATTAATGTCGGTATAGCCTGCTCCGTAAACAACCCCTCGTTCAGAAAGAACCAGCTCCAGCTGTTTAAGCCTGTAATCCCATGCTTTCAGGCTGAAAATCAGGGTGAATAGCACGGCCAGATGGCTTATCCCCCTGGTAAGTGGAAGCATCCAGCCCTGTTTCCCTTGGGAAGGAGGGTTAAGTAACAGATATATGGCAGCAACGATAACCAAAGAAATAACCAGGGTCATCATCAGAAAACTGTAAATAAACCGGAAGAAAGGAAGTTGAAACACATAAAAAGCTGCATCGGCGCCAAATACCGGGTCGCTGATGTTGAAAGGCACATGATTCAAATAGCGCAGAAGATCCATCCAGTGGTTCCCCACATAACCGGAAAACATGTAAGCCAGGATACCCGAGGCAATGGCAAAGTACAGGGTCAGGCGTTTTGGAGTCAGGTATCGCATGAACCCGGTTGCCATCAGCTTTTCCCTGAGCACCAGGTTGGGAAAGCTGAGGATATAGCGCTTGGTAAACATGAGGTTTACAAAAAAGACGGCAAATAAAAAGACCAGAGCTCCCAGCCTCATGCCCCAACGGGTGATATATTGAGTCCAGAAAACCTGTGCTGCTTCCAGTTCACGGAACCAGAGCATATCCAGATAAAAATTTGTTCCGGTCAGAATAATAGATCCCAGAATAATAACAGCAATAACTATCAGGAATAACCTTCTGCGCATTGAAATCCCTCCGCCTAAAAATAAATACCGGCTTGGCACCGGTCTTGAATATTCTCTCTATAATTTTAGCTTAAAATCAACCAATTTGTCAAAACCCCAGGCTATTGACCGGCAATTTTTACTCCAGAGCTGGTGCCAATTCTGCTCGCACCGGCTTCGATCATCTTTCGGGCATCCTCCGGTGTCCTGACACCTCCCGAAGCTTTAACACCGATGCCGGGGCCAACCGTTTCACGCATTAGCTGAACATCAGCGATGGTTGCCCCGCCCGGTCCAAAACCGGTTGATGTTTTGACAAAGTTAGCGCCCGCTTCTTTCGCCAGGTTGCAGGCCAGAATCTTTTCTTCATCGTCCAGCAGTCCGGTTTCAATGATCACTTTAACAATTTTCCCATTTGCCGCTTTTACAACAGCAGAAATATCACTCAGTACATATTGTTCGTTTCTGCTCTTCAACGCACCGATATGGATAACCATATCAATTTCATCAGCACCATTGTTTACCGCTTCTTCCGCTTCAAATGCTTTTACCGCAGTTGTAGTTGCTCCCAGGGGGAAACCGACAACAACACTGACTTTAACATCACTTCCTGCCAGTTCCAGAGCGGCTGTTTTTACATAAGAAGCGTTGATACAAACGGCATAGAACCGGTTTTCTATTGCTTCCCTGCATAACTTAATTATATCTGCTTCCGTTGCTTCAGGTTTAAGAAGGGTATGATCAATATAATCAGCCATACTTTCAGACACATTAAACACCTGCCTTTATCCGACTTCACCATAGATCAATTCCGGTGCCATTGCCTTTTCCGAACTAATATCATAAGCACTCAGGATCATCTCAGTTACTTCACTGATCACGCCGGTTTCTTCGTCCTCAGCGGCATGAATAACAGCCAGGGTATCATCTTTTTCAATCCTGTCCCCTATTTTCTTTTCCATAACAAGGCCAACCGCCGGGTCGATGACAGATTTCTTGGTTTCCCTTCCGGCACCCAGGATCATGGCAGCAATCCCGATTGCTTCCGCTTTCAATTTTTTCACATACCCCTGTGAAGTTGACTTGACCGGAATCCTGTTCGATGTAACCGGAAGGATAGAAGGATTATTGATAACTGCAGTATTACCGTGTTGACTCTTGATCAAATCCCCAAATTTCTGCAATGCAGCACCACTCTCGATTAACCGTTTCAGCAAGACATATCCCTTATCGGGATCTTTTACCTTGCCGGCGAGGGTAAGCATCCTGCAGCCCAGCTGCAGGCATAGTTCCTCCAAATCAGCCGGCCCCTCTCCACGCAGGGTCATAATTGCTTCTTCCACTTCAAGGGCATTACCGATAGCCCAACCCAGCGGTTGATCCATACCAGTCACCAGGGCTAAAGTTTTCTTCCCCGCCCCCTGTCCAATTCTAACCATTAGCTCTGCAAGAGCGAAAGCATCTTCCTCTTCTTTTAAAAATGCGCCGTCGCCGGTTTTAACATCAAGGACCAGGGCATCCGCCCCGGCAGCAAGTTTTTTACTCATAATGCTGCTGGCAATCAGGGGCATACTGTCAACAGTGGCGGTCACATCACGCAGGGCATATAGCATCTTATCGGCAGGAACTAGATTCCCGGTCTGTCCGGCTACAGCAACACCGACCTTTTTCACCGCCGAGATCAGTTGAGAAACAGTCATCTCAGTTCTGAATCCCGGAATGGATTCCAGCTTATCGAGCGTTCCTCCCGTATGTCCCAATCCGCGGCCGGAGAGTTTAGCCACCGGCGCTCCGGCAGCAGCAACGAGCGGAGCCAGAACCAGGGTTGTTGTATCACCAACTCCCCCTGTACTGTGTTTGTCAACCTTGATACCCGGTATATCATCTAAATTAATTGTATCCCCTGATTCGATCATCGCCCGGGTCAACGCCAGAGTTTCTTCTTCAGTCATATCCTGGAAGTAAATGGCCATAGCCAGGGCGGACATCTGGTAATCAGGGATATCTCCATTTACATATCCCGATACAAGATAACTGATCTCTTTTTCGCTTAAGGAAGATCCGTTTCTTTTTTTTAGAATAAGATCATATACTCTCAATAAGTCACATCTCCACGCACTAAATTCAACAAACTATCTCTTGCCTTTATCATAAGGTTCTCCGATCGCCTTCGGTGCCTGCGATGATTTCGAGGAGAGAACGAGAGCGATCAAGGTAACTACATAGGGAAAAGTCTTTAAATAGATGCCCGGTATCTGGGCTAAAGTCGGTATAGCCTGTGAAACATTGGCCACGGTAGAGGCTGTGCCGAAGAAAAATGCTGCACCCAGGATGCCCCAGGGCTTCCACTGTCCGAAAATCAAAGCAGCAAGAGCCAGGAATCCCAGGCCTGCTGCAGTCCCGTTAAACTCACCGGAAAGGGTAACAATAAAGATAGCCCCACCCAATCCGGCGCAGGCACCGGAGATCATAACCGCCATGTAACGCATCAGGTAGACGTTTACCCCGGCAGAATCAGCTGCGTGGGGATGTTCACCACAAGCCCTGAGTCGCAAACCAAAACGGGTTTTATAAAGCAAGAAGGTTGCAAAAGCAATGATCAAAAGGACCAGCCAGGTTGTGGCATAAGACTGGGTGAAGAGAAGCCGACCCAGAACCGGTATTTCAGAAAGAACCGGAATGGTCTGGCGGCTCAATCCACGGATAATTTGGACATTGCCGCTGCCGGTCAGGATTCGGGCTAAATAGACCGTCACCGCGCTGGCAATCATATTGATCGCTATACCGCTGATCACCTGGTTGGCATTGAGGGTAATACAGGCAAAGGCATGCAGAACCGCATAGATTGCCCCAAAAAAGGCTGCCGCGAGTAACCCGATCCAGATCACAGTCCCCGGATTGGCAGTCTCAACTGTAGATATTGCATAAGCCCCGACAAACATACCCATCAACATCAGGCCTTCAAGGCCGATATTAATTACACCGCTGCGTTCACTGAATAGCCCGCCAAGGGAAGTGATCAGCAGCGGTATGGTATAGGCTATGGCATAAGGAAATAGCTGATAGATCAGTTCAACCATATCACTGCTCACCCCCAGTGTTGGTTTCAAGTTTTTTTCCTGTGAGCCTTGCAAATAATTTTCTAAAATCTAATTTTAGCAGTTTATCCCAATTTCTCTCGATCAAAACACTGGTTGCGGCAAAATAAATAATCGTGGCAATAATAGTATCGGATATTTCGGGCGGGATGGCAGTCATGGCGCTCATAAAACCTTTTCCTGTATGGAGCAGCCCAAAAAAAACAGCGGCAGCAAAAACACCCCATGGGGCATTCGCACCGAGGAGTGCAACGGCAATACCATCAAAACCCTGCACCGGCAATACTCCGATCTGCATGTTGTTAGCAAACCCGACATAAAATGTTGCTCCACCCAACCCGGCCAGGGCGCCGGCGATTGCCATGGAAAAAATAATATTTCGGTTTACGCTGATCCCGGCTGCTTCCGCAGCATCGCGGTTATAACCGACAGCTTTAAGTTCAAAACCGAGGGTGGTTCTTTCCAGAATAAAGGCAATGATGATAATAAAGATCAAGGCCAGAAAAAACCCCAGGTTAATGTAAGACCCGCTGAAAAGAGAAGTTAACCAGGGGACTTTTAGCGAAGCTGCAGCCGGAATGCGCATCGATTCTGTTTCCAGGAATGGCCCTTTAAAATGTTGGGGAATAATATAGTAGATCGCCCAGTATGCTATCCAGTTCATCATAATAGTGGCAACAACTTCATGGACATTATATTTCGCCTTTAATAAGCCGGGTAAGGCCGCCCAGAGTCCACCACCGATCAGGGAAGCTATAATTATAACTGTCAGCAGGATAGGCTTGGGCCAATCAAATGTTAAGCCAATAGCAGTTGCACAAAGCCCGCCTATTAACATCTGACCGGCACCACCGATATTGAAAAGGCCGGTTTTAAATGCAAAGGCAACTGAAAGGCCGGCAAAAATAAGCGGAGTAGCAGTAGCAAGGGTATTGCCAATCCGCTCTATATTCATCGTGCCGCCTCTAAATAGATACAGGAAGCCTTCAACAGGGTTATTCCCTGTTACAGCCATCAAACCGGCTCCGGCCAGCAGACCCAACATAACTGCAAAAAGCGACATCAAGAAATCTTTTTTTACCCTGACCCGGGTTTTCAAGCAACAGCACCTCTCTTCCCACCGACCATCATTAAGCCAATTTCATTTTCATCAGTTTGGGCTGCATCAACTATACCTACCAGTTCACCGTTATAGATCACCGCTATACGGTCCGAGAGGTCCAGTATCTCGTCCAATTCGAGTGAGATCATGAAAACTGCTTTTCCCTGATCCCGCTGTTCCAGCAGGCGTTGATGAATATATTCGATAGCTCCGACATCAAGACCCCGGGTTGGTTGGACAGCAACCAGTATTTCCGGATTACCGTCTATTTCCCGACCGAGAATTGCTTTCTGCTGGTTCCCTCCGGAAAGCGAACGGGCCAGCGCTTCAGCACCCTGTCCGGATCTGACATCAAAGTCATTGATCACCCGGTTGGCATGCTCGTAAACATAATCCCAATCAAGCAAGCCTTTTTTGGAAAAAGGCTCCTTAAAATAATTTTTCAAAATAAAGTTTTCCTGAACGGTGTACTCAAGAATAAGCCCATGTTTGTGACGATCCTCCGGGATATGGGCCATACCCGCATTGATCCTTTCCCTGGTTGACATATCTGTTACATCTAACCCGTGGATAAATATTTTCCCGGAATCTACCCTGCGCAACCCGATAATTGCCTCAATCAGCTCAGTCTGGCCATTACCGTCAACCCCGGCAAGACCGACGATTTCCCCACACCTGACACTGAGAGAAAAATTCTTTAAACCATGAGCGCCGCTGCTTCCGGAAACCGTAAGGTTTTCAATACGTAAAATCTCTTCCCTGGGATTGGCCGCTTTTTTATCAAGCTCAAATAAAACCTTGCGCCCCACCATCATTTCAGCCAGTTTTTCTTCCGTTGTATCTTCCACATCAACTGTGCCGACAACCTTGCCCCAGCGGATTACCGTGCAGCGATCTGCAATTTTCATAATTTCTTTCAATTTATGAGTGATCAGGATTATCGTTTTACCTTCATCGATCAAACCCCGCATGATCTTCATTAACTCTCCAACTTCCTGGGGAGTTAACACAGCTGTTGGTTCATCAAAGATCAATACCTCGGCATCGCGATAAAGCATCTTAAGGATCTCAACCCGCTGCTGCATACCCACAGATACATCTTCAATTTTTGCATCGGGTTCAACGTTTAAGCCATATCTTTCTGATAGTTCTCTGATCCGGGCTGAAGCACGGCGGGTATCGATCATCATCAATCTGGTCGGCTCCAGGCCCAGGATAATATTTTCAGTCACCGTAAAATTGTGGACCAGTTTGAAGTGTTGGTGAACCATTCCTATCCCGAGATTATTGGCAATATTGGGATTGGTAATATTTACTTTATCCCCTCTAAGCCTTATTGAACCGTGATCAGGTTGGTAAAGACCAAATAAAATATTCATTAAGGTAGATTTGCCGGCACCATTCTCACCAAGCAGGGCATGAATCTCGCCTTTCTTCACCTTAAAATCGATATCATCACAAGCCACTACCCCGGGAAATTCTTTTCGTATATCGAGCATTTCAACTATATTATCGTTCAATAGCACCAGCTCCTGTCAGGTCAATCTGACAAACTTTTCAATGAAAATTTTATAGAAAAAGGGCGGGGATACCGCCCTTTTCAAATGCATCGATTCAATCACTATCTGATAAGATCTCCCTGTTCATCAGAGACAACAAGGGATCCATCCTGCATCGCAGCAAATGCCTGCCACACCAGTTCTTCTACTTCAGCATCAAGGTTGGGGTTTTCCTCGGGAATGCCGATACCGTAATTCTTTGCATCCATAGTGATGATCTGGCCACCGGGGAATTCACCATTTAGTTCAGCTTCGATCATATCGTAGGCGGCAACATCAATTCCTTTCATCGCTGACGTCAATATAATAGAGTTGTTCCCTTCGTAAATACCGTCGGCATACTGATCAACGTCAACCCCGATAATCCATACTTCCTGACCTGTTGCAGCCCTTGCCTTTGCCTCGTTTATTGCCCCGATCCCGACTCCACCGGCAGCAGCAAATATTGCATCCACACCCTTGTCATACATGGCTGCAGCCAACTGTTGACCACCGGCCACGTTATCAAAGGTTCCTTCGTAGATAAAGTTTTCCGCGCGCATTACAACATTGGTATCGTAATTCTCATTGGCATATAAAACACCCTGCTGGAAACCCCAGTTAAATTTCTGGACAGCCGGTATCTCCATGCCACCAATGAATCCTACCTCACCTTCCTGAAGCTGCAATGCAGCAGCTAACCCACCAAGAAAACCAGCTTCATGCTCGGCAAAGAAAATGGAAACCACGTTCTCTTGTACATCCGGCACCCAATCACCGGCATGTGGATAGCCATCGAGAATCACAAACTTGGCCTGCGGATATCTGGTTTGAACATCATATATTGCTGTTTCAAATTTAAATCCGGGGCATACAACAAAGAGGAAACCGGCATCAACCAGGTTGCTGATTTCAGTTATATAGTCGGCTTCGGTAGTCCCTCCGGGTTGCAAATACCTGGTTTCCAGTCCAAAATCACTGGCAGCAAGTAAAACACCTTCCCAGGTCCCCTGGTTAAATGATTTATCGTCGATAGTTCCCGCATCTGTAACCATCCCGACTTTGAGATCGGAAGCCGGTTCTTCATCAACGGCATCATCTCCATCATCAACTTCCGGTGGTTCTTCCGCAGTTCCGCAGCCGATGACGGCAAAAATAAACAGAAACACCAAAAGTAATGCCAGCCACTTCTTCACAATTAAAACCTCCTCTTTTTTCTTATAAAAAATGTCTGTCACATATAAACTCACACCACTGAAATGTTTAGTTTCTAACTATTCCCCCTCTCCGAAATTATTCAAAACCAGGTATTTGCCTAAGGTTTCGTATAATTATTGCATTCTGATCATTCATTAGGATTAGTTCTTCAAAAAGCAATTAATTCCTTCACAATGTCCTTAATTTTCATTGGTTTAATAAATTTTTATAAAGACTAAAATTTGTTTACCGGGAGGACTTAAATAAGGAAAATAGAATTAGACAATTAACAAATTGTGATTTATTATTCAATATATTTACCTTCAAGGGAGTGACCAATTCAGATGAGCAGTATAAGGGATATAACGCTGGCCCCGGAAGGCCACAGGCGTATCGATTGGGTCAGCAGGCATATGCCGGTTCTTAACACCCTGATTGAAAAAAACAGGGCTGGTAAACCTTTCAAAGGTATAAAAATGGCCATTTGTATTCATTTGGAAGCCAAGTCGGCCTACATGGCCAAAGCATTCCGTGAGTGCGGAGCCGAAGTTGTTATTACCGGCAGCAATCCCCTCTCAACCCAGGATGCAATTGCTGCCGCCCTAGTCGAAGATGGCCTGGAAGTTCATGCCTGGCATAATGCTACCTCCAGTGAATATAAAGAACACATCAGTAAAACGATCGACACAGGACCGCACCTAATCATCGACGACGGGGGAGACCTGGTCACTATGCTTCACAGGGATCGACCTGACCTGCTCGGAAATGTGATCGGTGGAGCGGAAGAGACTACTACCGGCTTGATCCGGTTGCGGGCTATGGCCGATGCGGGTAAGCTGACATTCCCGATGATTGCCGTCAACGATGCAATGTGCAAATACCTCTTCGATAACCGCTACGGAACTGGGCAGTCGGTCTGGGATGGCATAATGCGAACCACAAATTTATTAATCGCAGGTAAAACAGTCGTGGTTTCAGGTTTCGGCTGGTGTGGCAGGGGTGTGGCCATGCGCGCGGCCGGACTTGGAGCCAATGTAATTATCACCGAGGTAGAGCCAGTCCATGCCCTTGAAGCGGCCATAGAAGGATTCCGGGTAATGCCGATGAAGGAAGCAGCAGCTCTTGGAGATATATTTGTAACCACAACAGGGTGCAAGCAGGTAATTTCTGGCGACCATATACCCTTTCTAAAAGATGGAGCAATTCTCAGTAATGCCGGACATTTTGATGTTGAAGTAGACAAAGAGGCTTTGCTGAAAGCCGGCAAATTAAACGGCCAGCCGAGGCATAATATTGATGAATACCTGATGGAAGATGGAAGAAGAATCTACTTGATTGGAGAGGGACGGTTGGTAAACCTTGCTGCGGCAGACGGCCATCCAGCAGAAATTATGGATCTTTCGTTTGCAATTCAGTTTGCAGCCATGGAGTACCTGCTCAAAAAAGGTAAGGAACTTCCAAATAAGGTTGTGAAATTACCAGACGAAATCGATAGACAAACTGCAGATATCAAGTTAAACTCTATGGGAATCAGCATTGATGTTTTGAACTGCAGCCAGGAAGAATATCTCAAATCATGGCAGTTTGAATGATTCAGTAGATTGTTATACGATCGGCCAGGTTATTGAAGGTCGCTTCACCGATACCACTAACATCCATTATTTCTGTTATATCAGTGAAAAAACCGTTACTTTCACGGTGGGCAACAATTTGTTCAGCTCTAACTTCACCGATACCGGGCAGGGCTGTTAATTCCGCTGCTGTAGCCTGATTAATGTTTATCTTTGACATTTCCCCGGATGCTCTTTGAGAGACCTCTCCGATCAGTGGTATATAAATCTGCTCACCATCCAGCAGAGGCCTGGCCAGGTTAAGGGCTTCCCTGTCGGCTTCCGGGCGAAAACCACCGCTTAAGTCTAACAATTCGTAAACCCTCGAACCGGCAGGGAGGTGGTATACTCCGGGATTTACGGCTGCTCCGACCAGGTGAACCGTGATCAGTTCCGGCTCAAAATCTTCAACTGTTGGTGTATTTCCCATACCAGCTGTTATCAAGCCTGAACGGGGCTTCGAAAATTCTGCAGCGCGCCAGACTCCGCCAGACAACAGCAATAAGACTATTGCAATTAAAACAACTTTTTCCCTGAAACCTATCTTATCAACCAACTTTTGAATAACCCCCGAAAACCATCAATCCATGATTCTAACTCTAACTTGAAACAGATTTAATATTAAATTCGCTTTTTCTTCGTTATCCCCTGCTAAGAGGCCCACCAGGATATTAATCCTGGTGGGCCTCTTAGCTTAATATTTTACCTTAATTTATTACTCTTTCAGATCAGCAGCTTTTTTTTCTTTTTTCTCTTTTTTAACTTCTTCCTTTTCTTCTTCCTCCGGGATATTAATCCCGAGTACATTGATATTAATTGCTTCAACTTTCAAGCCGGTTGTTTTTTCAACGCTACACCGGATTTCCTTTTTCAGCTTGTCGGTTGAATCAACAATTGACATACCGTACTCAACTATAACATTTAAATCAATGGTTACCCTGTCTTCATTAACCTGAACCTTAACGCCTCTGGTTAGATCTCGTTTACCCAGTTTTTCAGCTATGCCGCCGACCAAGCCACCACTCATACCGGCAATACCGGGAATATCGCTGGAGACGATACCGACAATTACAGCTACTACTTCCGACGAAATCCGGATGCTGTCTCCTCCCTTGGTTGAGTCAGGCATGAGTACAGCTTCTTCAGCGCCTATTACATCCTTCTTGTCTGGTTTTTCCTGTTTGCTCATCAGAATATCCTCCTTTTTAAGATGATAAAAGCCGGGAATTGTATTACCGGCTGCTTCGCAATAAAGACTGAACAAATTATTAAGTGCATTAGATCCTATTGTATTCTTTATTATATTATATATTTTGAATATTTTGCTGTCAAGAATTGCTCAACCTCAGCGGATCACGATATTAACAAGCCGGCCTGGAATCGCAATAACCTTAACAACCTCTTTTCCTTTCAGCAGGGATCCGATTTTTTCGTTTAACCGGGCTGTCTCGATCAGATCTTCTTGAGAAATATCGGCTGGCACAGTAACCCTGCCCCGGACCTTACCATTAATCTGAATGACAACTTCAACTTCATCAACAACTAATTTCCCCGGATCAAAATCGGGCCACTGAGCCTTGTGAACACTTTCCCCGTTACCGAGCCGATGCCACACTTCTTCAGCCAGATGAGGTGCAAAAGGAGCAAGCAAAAGAATCATTTTTCCCAGCGTTTCCTTAAGCAAAGTATAATTCTGTTCTGAAAGCTTCGCCGATTGGCGATAAGCATATATAGCATTAACCAACTCCATAATAGAGCTGATTGCCGTATTAAAGTTAAACCTCTCTCCTATATCATGGGTGACCTTTTTTATTGTTCCGTGCAGGACGCGTTCAAGTTCCTGTTCACTTTCACCGTTTAAAGCAAATCCGGATCCGGAAGCAAACTGGTCCCTGCACTCTTCTACAAGCCTCCAAACCCGCCGTAGAAACCTATGGCATCCCTCCACCCCCTGGTCGCTCCAATCGAGATCTTTTTCAGGAGGAGCAGCGAAAAGGATGAAAAGCCTTCCTGTATCTGCACCGTATTTTTCAACAATTTCATCAGGCGTAACTACATTGCCCTTGGATTTTGACATTTTAGCCCCGTCTTTGTATACCATCCCCTGTGCCAAAAGCCTGCTGAAAGGTTCCTGGACTTTTATTAAACCTGTATCATAGAGAACTTTGGTAAAAAACCGGGCATAGAGAAGATGTAAAACAGCATGTTCGATCCCGCCAATATATTGATCAACCGGCATCCAGTATTCAGCGGCTTTTACGTCAAAGGGCGCATCCATACAATCCGGGCTGGTATATCGAAGAAAATACCATGATGAGCAGATAAAGGTATCCATCGTATCAGTTTCCCGCCGGGCATTGCCCCCGCAGGAGGGACAGGTTGTATTTACAAAATCGGGGTATTGGGCCAGGCTGGGCACCCGGTTACCGGAGAGTTCAACTTCCATGGGCAAAGAAACCGGAAGTTCGGACTCGGGCACAGGCTGAGGACCACAATGATCACAATAGATTACCGGAATTGGCGCTCCCCAGTAACGCTGTCTGGAAATCAGCCAATCCCGAAGCCTGTAGGTTACCTGGAAACATCCGGCATTCTTCTGTTCCAGAAATTCGGTAACTTTTATTATTCCCTCTGTATTATCGAGGTTATCGAAATTGCCGGAATTAACCATGTTACCTTCACCGGTGTACGCTTCCCGCATGGTATCTCCGTCAAGCTCTTCTCCTGCAGGCTGAATGACAATCCTGATCGGTAGATCATGTTTTCTGGCAAATAAAAAGTCTCTTTGATCATGGGCCGGCACACCCATAACTGCTCCGGTTCCATAAGCCATCAAAACATAGTTCCCAACCAGGATAGGCACTTCTTCATGATTAATGGGATTTACAGCATGTCGGCCGGTAAAAAGACCGATCTTCGGTGCTTCTTCGGCAGTACGTTCAATTTCGCTTTCCTGTCTGACCTTTGAAACAAACTCGAGAACTTCCTTTTCCCGGTCGGTTCCTTCAACGAGTAGTTTGACCAGGGGGTGTTCAGGCGCTAAAACCATGTAAGTTACGCCAAAAAGAGTATCGGGCCTGGTAGTAAACGTCCGGATTTCTTCACCTGGAAATTCTTTAACCCTAAATACAATTTCCGCTCCTTTACTGCGGCCGATCCAATTTTGCTGCATAACTTTTACCCTTTCCGGCCAGTCTTCAAGCCGATCAAGATCGCGTAAAAGCCTTTCAGCATATTCGGTTATCCTTAAAAACCACTGCTCAAGTTCCCTGGTTTCAACTACTGAAGAACAGCGCCAGCATAAGCCCTTTTCAACCTGCTCATTGGCCAAAACTGTTTCGCAATTATTGCACCAGTTTACGCTTGCTTTCTTTTTATAAGCAAGGTTTCTCTTGTGCATTAAAAGAAATAGCCACTGAGACCAGCGATAATAATCAGGGGCGGAAGTATTTACCTCCCTGCTCCAGTCATAACTGACTCCCAGGCGGTTCTGCTGCATTTTCATATGCTCAATATTCTGGGCTGTCCACTGCGCAGGATTCACCTTATGCTCAATGGCGGCATTTTCTGCCGGTAAGCCAAAAGCATCCCATCCCATGGGATGAATCACGTTCAAACCGCGCATTCTCAAAAACCGGGCCAGGACATCACCAATTGAATAAACTCGCATGTGCCCCATATGCAGTTTTCCGGAAGGATAGGGAAACATCTCCAACACATAGTATTTCGTCCTGGCTGCATCTATTTCAGACCTGTAGGCGTCTTCGCTGTCCCAAATATTTTGCCACCGTTCCTCGATTTCGGCTGGATTATAGTTAGCTGTCACCCAAATCATTCCTTCCTTTTTGAAAATAAAAAATCCGCCCGGTCAAGGGACGGATTTATACCCGCGGTACCACCCTTATTGGCTAAACTTATGGTGGAGCTGGCGGGAGTCGAACCCGCGACCTCTTCCATGCCAAGGAAGCGCGCTCCCACTGCGCTACAGCCCCCCGTTTTGCTGCCCGCTTATCACCGTTAACGCCGGCTTTACGTCAGCAGTTACTTGGTTTCACTGCTGTTTCTCCGGGACGAGTTCAGCAGTTCTGCCTGCCGGTTTTCACCTTAACCCGGCTCTCTGATTAAGCATTCCCGCTTACTACTTCCCTTCACAGAATATATATGGCACCTCGAGTACACATAACATTATAAGCACCCTGCCAGGGCTTGTCAATAGCGGTATATTAAGGTGAAATATCTACCTGGTAAAAATTCCCGGCCTGCATATCCATTATCAAGAGCCTGTTCTCAGGTAAAATCCCATCCAGGCCAGCCAGGATTTTCAGTGCTTCTCCGGTCTGCCACGCTGCTAACATGGCCGGTGTTATAACCGGGTTGCCCAGTTGTACCTCAACACCCCTTTTAATATCCCCATCTTTTTCACAACCGTATATCGACTGTAATAGCGGTTTGCCGGGCCTGATGACTGCCAGTTGACCGAGAAAGCCGGCAATCGCTCCGTGAACCAGTATAATATTAAGCCTGCTGCATACCTCTTCAAGCTCGAATCGTGACTGTAGGTTATCCAGACAATCGATTACGATATTGCAACCTGATAAAATTGGAGGTAGCGTTTGGCGAGTACCGCAGATTTGGAATCCTTCTATCTCTACGGCCTTGTTTATATCTTTTACTCTTCTAACAGCCGCGTCAACCTTCGACTCCGCCAGGTTATTTTCCGTGGAAAAAAGCTGTCGGTTTAAGTTGCTGTCACAAAAGTAATCATTATCAACAACAACCATTTTCCCGACACCAGCCCTGGCCAGCATCTCGAGAACGAAACCACCAAGTCCACCTGCTCCAATTACACCTGCTTTTGATTTTAACAGTTTGATCTGCCCATCAAGACCGATTGTTCCGATATTTCGATGGTAGCGCTCCGGTATAATATTCATTTCAAGAGCAGTTATTTCAACTTCACATCGCTCCATATTGAAAACTGCTGAAAGTTTCTCAGTGCCTTTTACTGATAAAGAGATATATTTTTCTCCTGCCGGGTTTTCAGTTTCTGTCGACAACTCACTTATTGCCTTTCTGATGGAAATAGAGCTCAACTTAAAAGATCACCCGCCAATCATTACTTATCTCAATCTCCCGACCTGAGTGGGCTACCGGCCTGATTGCCAATATCCACCTGCGGGGCCTCACACCATAGTCTTTCCAGGTTATAAAATTCCCTTGCTTCCGGCTGGAACAGGTGTATCATCAGGCTGCCATAATCAAGGACAACCCACCAGCTCTCCCTGGAACCCTCTATATGCAGGGCATAATAACCCTCTTTTTTCAGGTTTTCAATCAAATGATCAACCAATGAATGAACCTGAATGGAAGAAGTTCCAGTTGCAAGTAAAAAATAGTCGGCAATTATTGAAACCTGGCCGACTTCCAACAGCTGCACATCATGTGCCTTTTTCTCAGCCACCAATTGGGCGGCATACAAAGCCAGCTCCCGGGAGCCAAGCTTTGGTTTCCCTGTCAAATAGAATCACCTCCTCAAAAATGTTAAGTTCTTAAGCCTGCCAGAAGGCAGTTGCGTAGTGCAACGGAACGAGGGTGAAGTAAAAGGCCTCTTTCTATTATAGAGCATATTGCAATTTCAACTGCCTTCAGCATAGCACGGTCAAGATTTTCAAAAGCAACCTCTCTTATTATCTCTACTCCCTTGTAATTCCGGCCAATTTCAATATAATCAGCCAGATATACCACTTTTTCCAGCAAACTCATTCCCGGACGCCCTGTTGTATGATAAGTGACTGCCTGAATAACTTCAGGATCATCAAGCTGGTGTTCACTTCTTAAAAGAGCTGCTCCAACCGGAGCATGCAGCAAACGTGATTCACCCCTGGTTATGCGGTCTAAACGCAGTTCCAGCTTGACTGCCAGCTCCAGCAGTTTTTTATGGGAATAAGGCTTACCGTAATCGTGAACTACCCCGGCCAGGTAAGCTCTACCGGCATCTGCCCCGTGCCTAATGGCCAATTTTTCTGCCGAGTCAGCAACACTGAGGGAATGACGGTATAACTTATCACCGAGATGTTCCTTTATTAAGTTTTGATAATAGTCAGGTTTTAACATAAATAAATTATAAATTAGAACGATTTTCCGCTATTGCTCTCGCGGTTTTGCTTCATTTACAACCAACTTACGCCCTTCAAGTTCGGCGCCATTGGTCTTTTCCATGATATCATCCAGGTTATCGTCGTTCACTTCGACAAACCCGTAACCACGGGAACGCCCTGTTGCTCTTTCGGTAATTATCCTGCATTCAATTACTTCTCCATACTGGGCAAAAAACTGCTGTAAATCTGCTTCCTTGGTGCTCCATGGAATATTCCCTACATACAACGTTTTGGCCATTAATAATCCACCTCCGGTTATATTATAACCTATTTACAGGTCATTAAAACCATTTTTACTTTCTGAACGGTATAAACCGTGTTTCTTGATGTACTGTTCAACCGGTTCAGGAGTAAGATATTTTATCGTCTTGCCCAGGGCAACACGTTCACGAATAAATGTTGACGAGACTGCCAGGGCAGGTATTTCAAGAAGATGTACCTTGTTTTTCATTTCAGGGCAGCTGCGATCCAGGGTATCATGAAAATGATCAAGTGAGTAACCTGGCCGGGAAACTGCAATAAAAGTACAAATCCGCAGCAGTTCTTCATAGTTTTTCCAGGTAAATATTTCGAGTATAGCATCGGCACCGGTAATAAAGAAGATTTCAGGACAATGCTCTTTTTCACAGGCAAAGTGCCTTACAGTATCAATGGTGTAAGTTGGTCCTTCCTTGTCTATTTCTATCCTGGAGACGAAAAATGACGGATTTGACATTACCGCCAGAGAAGTCATCAAAAAGCGATGTTCTGGAAGGGAAATCCCTTTCTCGTCTTTGTGTGGTGGTGTCCCCGCTGGAACAAATACAACATAGTCAAGATCAAACTGCTGCCTTGCTTCTTCGGCTGTTACCAGATGTCCCATATGGATTGGATCAAATGTACCACCCATCAGGCCGATATGTAAATTCCCGGTTTTTTTTGCATTGCTATTAAAAAACACGGTAATGAACTCCTTTTACCCATTTATTCATAAAAATAAAATTCTTCTTCGCCCACCCGGACCGTATCCCCTTCACTGATACCGGCCTTTTTTAATTTTTTGTCAAGTCCAATCCTGCTGCAGAAATGTTGAAAACGTTTAAGCGCTTCTTCATTTTCAAAATCTGTTTTTGCGGCCATTCTTTCAATAGCGTCACCGCTTACCATAAAAATTTCTCCTTTTTTTTCAATAGTTAAAAGTTTTTCTGTAATATTTTCTTCACCGATTAATGTTACTTCCTCATTTCTGGTTCTGCCGGACTCTGCAGCTAACTCATTGACTCTTCTGAAAAGGTCATAAACCAGTGTATCTACTCCCTCACCGGTTACTGCAGAAATGGCAAATAAAGGTATGCCTTCTCCCTCTTCTTCGGCAATTATCCTGCGGAATATATCCATATTCTCTGCCGCTCCAGGCAGGTCGATCTTGTTACCCACAATAACCCGTGGATAATTCGCCAGTAAAGAGCTGAAAATGTTCAGCTCATCCTTCAGCAGACGATATGCATCTGTGGGAGCGGGATGTGCATCAGGAGAAAGATCGATGAGAAATAAGAGCAGGAGGTTACGTTCAACATGACGCAAAAATTGATGTCCGAGACCGGCGCCCTGATGAGCCCCTTCGATCAATCCAGGCAAATCGGCTACTACGAAACTTCCCTCATTACCAACTTTAACTACTCCCAGGTTGGGGACAAGGGTTGTGAAAGGATAGGCGGCTACCTTAGGCTTCGCTGAAGAAATTCGACCCAATAGAGTAGATTTACCGGCATTGGGGAAACCAACCAGTCCCACCTGAGCAATAAGTTTAAGTTCCAGTTTCAGAATACGCTCAACACCCGGCAAGCCCTTTTCAGCAACCCGCGGCACACGCTTACGGGAACTGGCAAATCTGGCGTTGCCCCTGCCGCCTTTTCCTCCGGCAGCCACTTTTGCTTTTTGTCCAGCACTGGTTAAATCGGCCAATACCCGCTGCTTATCATCACGAACAATTGTCCCCAGGGGAACCGGTACAAGCAAATCTGCGCCTCTGGCACCATGTTGATCCCTGCCCCGGCCGTGGGCTCCATCGGCCGCTTTCAGGGTATGGAGATAGCGCAGATCCAAAAAACTATGTTTTGATGAATCGGCGTAGAGATAGACATTTCCACCATCTCCGCCGTCTCCACCATCAGGGCCCCCATGGGGAACATATTTTTCCCGGCGAAAAGATACCGCACCGTTTCCACCACGTCCACCACGAACTAACAGTTCGAGCTCATCGACAAACATTACTTAATAATCACCTGCTGATATGCAAAAGATTAAATAAAAAGGTTTATAAAAATAAAAGTCCGGGCTTACCCCGGACTTAAACAGGTTTAGTTAACTGACAACAACGTTTTCTTCAGGATAAACGCTAACCTGTTTTTTAGCACGACCATTATACTCGTATACAACACGGCCTTCTACAGTAGCAAACAATGTATCATCGCTGCCTTTGCCGACATTGATGCCGGGATGGAAACGAGTGCCTCGCTGCCTGACAATAATACTACCCGCTTTTACCAGCTGGCCGCCGTACCTTTTTATACCCAGCCTTTTAGCATTGCTGTCCCTACCGTTACGGGAACTTCCGACACCTTTCTTATGAGCCATTTAAGACACCTCTCTTTCATGCCATGTTACTATAAAATTTGATTAGCAAAATATGAATTATTTGCAGTTTACACTGCTAATCAGAACATCACTGAAGGGCTGTCTGTGCCCCTGCTTCCGACGGTAGTTCTTTTTCCGCTTATACTTAAAGACGATGATCTTCCTGCCCCGACCTGAAGCCACCACTTTTCCTTCAACCAGGCAGCCCTCTAGGAATGGTTTCCCCACTTTAAGATCGGATTCATCGCTCAGCATGAGAACTCGATCAAAAGTGACTGTTTCACCTTTCTCGGCCGGCAATTTCTCAACACGGATAACTTTGCCTTCTTCAGCGCGGTACTGCTTACCGCCTGTTTCAATGATTGCGTACATAAATAAACCCCCCGTAAGGACTCGCCGAAGCTGGTTGCCCTTATGCAACGGGGCATTTTGGACCTTCTTCGTGCGGTATTAAGCCTAATCGAGATTTTAACACGCTTATACGCCTTTGTCAAACAATCCAGGCCTGCAAAACCGGCAAATTTTTGGAATTCAAAACTGATAATATAATATTACCTATCCTGCTTTGATGATAATACTGCCCGGGCAAAAGTCCGGTTAACATCTTTGATTTCTACCATGACTTTTTCACCAACCTTTTCACCGGCATCTTCAACATTTATTACAAAACCCTGGAGCCGCGCTATACCGTGATGTGGGTTGGTTGTATGCTGCCCTTCTATAGTAAGTTCAAGGCTGTCTCCCGCTTTTACCGGAAGAGCCAGGGCCTGGATCTCCTTGTGGCTTCCCCGGGCAACTATCCGATACTGCTCAACATGTATATCTTCGGTTCCCCGGATAAAGATATGTCTCCCCAGTTCATCTTCCAGTTTCTTTAAATTGCCGCCCCCGCTGCCTATAATAATTGCGGCAACTTCATGGTGCATCTCCACCAAAACTGCCTTGCTCCTCTCTTCCTGGAGCTGTCGTTTCAGATCTATCTCAATACGGGTGCTGATCACCAGCGGTGAAAGTACCCGACCCGATCCTCCACAATACGGGCAGGGCTGCTGGAGATATTCTGAAAGATCCTGCCGTACTTTTTTTCTCGTCATCTCCACCAGGCCAAGGTTGGTTAATCCGAGCACATATGTCTTGGTCCGGTCATTTTTTATAGAATTCTGCAGTTTCTCCAAAACCTTGCGCCTGTGATCTTCGATACTCATATCAATAAAATCAATAATAATTATGCCACCGATATCCCTCAGTCTAACCTGGCGGGCTATCTCTTCCGCTGCTTCAAGATTTGTTTTCAGTATGGTCTCAGCAAGGTTACGGCGTCCAATGTATCTTCCGGTATTAACATCCACAACGGTCAACGCTTCAGTTTCATCAAAGACCAGGTAACCACCGCTCTTTAGCCATACCTGTCGTGCAAGCGCCTTTTCTATCTCTTTTTCAACACCGTATCGCTCAAATATTGGTTCGTCTTCCTGGTAATATTTAACTTTATTTTTCAAGTGGGGTGATATATAGTCAACAATTTCACGAACCTTATCATACTCATGCTCATTATCAATCAAGAAACTGCTGAATTCCTCCACAAATAAATCACGGGCTATCCGACAGGTTAGCGAAAGATCCTGATACAGGGTGGCAGGGGCACTCTTCTGCTGGAACCTGGATAAAATTCTCTTCCAGAGCTGAACCAAAAACTGAAGGTCCTGGGCCATTATTTCATTATCCACACCTTCCGCAACTGTGCGGACAATCAAACCAAGTTCCTCCGGCTTTAATTTCTCTACTTCTTTTCTGAGTCTATCACGTTCTGCCTGGCTCTCTATCCGCCTTGATACACCAATATAATCAGCTCCGGGAACAAGAACCAGGTAGCGACCGGGGATGGTAATCTGTCCGGTAACTCTCGCTCCTTTGCTGCCAAAAGGTTCTTTGATCACCTGGACCATTAATTCTTCCCCAACTCTTAACAGCTTATCAATTGAATTTCGGGCCGGTGGGGGACTTTCATCGTCCCAATCAGGGAATATATCATCAACGTATAAAAAAGCATTTTTCTCCAGGCCAATATCAACAAATGCAGCCTGCATCCCCGGTAAGACATTCGCAACAATACCTTTGTAGAGATTACCGACAACCCTGTGCTGCAGAGGTCTTTCTATATCCAGTTCAACAAGTTTCCCTTTTTCAAGCAGGGCGACTCTTGTTGCCCGGTTATCACAGTTAACTATGATCTTTTTATCCATTTAATTTCACATCCTTATGGTCAGATATACTACATTCTAGTTTTTAAATATAATCCTCTTTCTGGTTAATTCCCAACGGAAGTTTGCTGTCCATCCGGTATCAAGTTCCTTTCGAATCAGTTCCAGAAACTGAACCGGTGATACGCCACCTTCACTTCCTGCCTGCAAAACCAGTATTAATTCCAATAAATTTTTTTCTCCATCATGTATCTCCGCCTCGTATATATAGGATCTTATATCTCTCTTGGTGGCTTTCTTCTTTTTACCGGTATAATCCACCAGTATTTCCTCTTTTGCCATAAGCATATCCAGGGCAGTCTGCATTATCTTAGTTTCAATATATTCATCACCGCCAGTCAGCAACAGGGCTTTGTAAACTGCTCCACTAACCTCTGCGGGTAAAGCCGGGCTGACCGGATCGACAGAAAAAGCGGATTTAATCTTAATATCATTCGGGAGCTGGTGTTTCAGATAATCAATAAACTGCTGAGGTTTAACTATTCCGTCAAAATAAACCTCCCCATAATCTTCTTCTGCCGCAGCACCGGTGGGTAAGGGAAGGGCCAGATTAAAACGTGGATGTGGATTATAACCCTGGCTGTAAGCAACAGGCAGGCCTGTTCTCCGTAAAGCCCTGACGAATAATCGCATCATGTCAAGGTGTGAAATATATTTTAACTTTCCGCTGCAGGAAAAACTAAACCTGATCCGGTCCATTTTTTTCTGCTCCTCCTCCGGAATCTGCTGCGAGTGATTTCTGATGTTCCCGTATAAAAACTTCTTTGACTGTTCCACAATTCAGATGGCTCCAGGGCAGAATATCATCATACCGGTATGAATGCTGTGCATAACTCCCCGGATCCTGCCCTGTTTCTTTAAAAGCCCGTTCCCAGGTTTGGTAATTGAAGTGTTCCGACCACCCATCAAAACGGCAGCCCAGGGACCATGCCTTTTCAATTACTTCAGCCAGACGACGATCTCCCCTGGCAAAAACAGCTTCAAGGAGACTCGCTTCAGCATCATGCCAGCTGAATTCAACTCCGGGAATCATCCTAAATCCTTCTTTTAATATCTGCTGTCTTTTAATTACCTCACCCAGAGGCAGCTGTTGCTCCCACTGAAAAGGTGTATGTGCTTTTGGAATAAAGGTCGCCACACTGATCGATAACCTGATCTTTCGCTTCATATTCTCTTTGAAATGATCTCTGATTTCCCGGCACATGGAGATAATTGCTTCAACATCTTCATCCGTTTCAGTAGGCAAGCCAATCATAAAATATAATTTAAATCCCTCCCATCCAGCATTGACAGCATCCTTAAGGGCTTGAAAAATTTCATCTTCGGTAATATTTTTATTAATGACATTCCTCAGGCGCTCCGTAGCAGCTTCGGGAGCAAAAGTCAGGCTGCTGCGCTTCCCGCGATGAAAAAGCTCAGCCAATTTAACCGAGTAAGAATCGAGACGGAGAGATGGCAGCGTACACTTAACCCTGTTCCCTGATAACGCTTCAGTAAGATCGTTGATCAATTCGCCGATCTCCGGATAGTCTGCACTGCTCAATGAAGATAAAGATAGTTCATCATAGCCAGTAGAAGCAATCATCTTCGCTGCCAGATCTATAATCTTCTCCCTGTTCCTTCTTCTCACCGGTCGAAAAATATAGCCGGCCTGGCAAAAACGACATCCCCGCCCACAGCCCCTGAAGAGTTCAATAACTGCCCGGTCGTGGATTACCTGGATATAGGGTACTAGAGGTTTTTCCGGATAAAGAGACAGATTAAGATCTGCAACTATCCTTTTTCTAACCAGATCCGGAGCATTGTGATCTAATTTATTAATTCCGGTTAAGACCTGCTTCCGGTATAAAGGTTCATAGAGGGATGGGATATAGACACCCTGGATCGATGCAAGCTTGATAAGAATATCCTGGCGTTTTAATCCTTTCTGTTTCATATCTCCCAATGACTCCAGAAGTTCAGGTAACAATTCCTCAGCTTCACCTAGAACAAAGAGATCAAAAAAATTGGCTAAAGGTTCGGGATTATATGTGCAGGGGCCGCCACCGATAATCAAAGGTGAATCTTCACCACGCATGTTGCTGTAAAACTCAATACCGCTCAGATCGAGCATATTTAGAACATTGGTATAACTGAGCTCATATTGCAGTGAAAAACCGATTACATCAAACTCAGAAATCGGCTTATGACTCTCCAGTGTAAATAAAGGGAGGGCATTATCCCGAAGCAACTTTTCCATATCATCAGCAGGAGCAAAAACCCGTTCCAATAACATTTCAGGCTGCCGGTTAACTGCTTCATATAGTACCTTAATACCCTGGTTTGACATCCCGACTTCATAAAGATCGGGAAAAGCTATAACCATTTTAACCTTGGATTTTGAATGATTTTTCTGGTATGAATTCCATTCATTGCCGATATAGCGTCCGGGCTTTTGAACCTGAGAGATAATTTCTTCATATTTATATTCCAGATCGTTCATTATTGTCTCCACGTTTTGAAAATATAATACCATAAAATTCCTGCTTTGATAAGTCTATCCTATAACAACCCCTTTTCCCTGAAACTGAAAAAACAACCGTCTCCGATAATAATGTGATCCCGGACATTTATGCCCAGTATATTGCCTGCATCAACCAACCGCCGGGTCACTTCAAGATCTTCCCTGCTGGGTGAAGGATCGCCACTGGGGTGATTATGAATTAAAATTACTGAAGATGCACTTTTGCGCAGTGGAATATTAAATATCTCGCGGGGATGGACAATTGATGCGCTCAGGCTGCCTACAGAAATCTCTTCTCTCGATAGCACATGATTTTTGGTATTTAACAATAGGATTTTAAAGTACTCTTTCTTTTTATAACGAAGTTCCTCCATGAAGAGATCGGCAGCCTGCCTTGGATTAGTAATACTTCCTGAAGATTCGCGTGGAGTCGTAGCCAACCGGCAACCAAGCTCTAAAGCAGCTTTAATCATCACTGCCTTGTCCGGTCCGATACCCTTGTTCTGTTGAAGATCTTCAAGTGTAAGATCCGGGAGGCTTCGCAGTCCTCCGCTCTGGGCCAGAATCCTGGTCGCGAGCTGTACAGCAGATTCCTGCCGATTTCCAACTCTGAGCAGGATTGCCAGTAGTTCTGCATTGGAAAGAGCGCCTGAACCAAATTGTTTGAGTTTTTCACGGGGTCTTTCTTCAAAAGGCAGGTCTTTAATCATTATTGAATCATTTTGCATGATCGCCATCCTTTCTGTTCAGCCATAATGATACATTCATCTGGTTCATCATGTTATAAAGCAAGCCCAGGGGCAGACCAACAACATTCGTATAGCAACCTTCGATTTTTTCAACAAATAAGGCCGCCTTTTCCTGAATTCCATAGGCACCGGCTTTATCCAAAGGCTCCCCGGTATCCAGGTAAGCATCTATCGCATCATCCGACAACTTCTTAAACCATACTTTCGTTACCGCTACCCCTTCAAGCCAATTCTTTGAAGCAGCGTCGAAAAGAACCAAACCGGTTATAACTTTATGCATTTTCCCGTTAATCCTTTGGAGCATCCTCAGGGCATCTTCCCGATCCTTTGGCTTCCCTAAGATATTGTTTTCGAAAACAACGAGTGTATCGGCAGCGATAATATATCCATGTTCAATTTTTCCGGCAACTATTGCGGCCTTGTCATAAGCCAGCTTCAGAACGATTTTTTCCGGATCTTCGCTTTCTTCAAACTTTTCACTGACAGAGGGATATATTACCCTGAATGGTATTCCAGCCTGTCTGAGAAGTTTGGCCCTGCGTGGTGATGCTGAAGCGAGGATTATATCCATTTCAACCCCTCCGGCTTGCCTGTTTGAACATATTCCTGGTTATCCCCTCGAGATAAAAAGCTGCCAAACCGGTAAATATTCCTGTTGGAACTGATAATAGCAGCAGTAAGGGGTAATAACCCCGAAGCAAGACCATGTTTGCGATAATAATGCTGGCCAGGGTCAACTGGGTTATGTTATGCACTGCGGCTCCGATCACGGAAACCGATAGCAGGCTGATCAATCCTTTTTTTTGAAAGGTTAAAACCAGTGCCATGGCCAGGCAGCTTGTTACGCCGGCAGTAATGCTGAGCCAAAAACCGAAACCGAACAGTCCCCCGACAAAAAGACTGCCAAGGATAGTCCTAATTATTGATACAAGCAGCCCACTCCTCAAACCGAAGAGAACCAGGGTTAATAGTGTAATGATGTTAGCGAGTCCCAGCCTAACCCCCGGAACAGGCATTGGCAGCGGCAGTGCTGCTTCAATTGTATGAATTACCACGGCAAATGTGATCAACAGAGCCAGGTAGATCAGGTAAGTTAAACGGTTCCGTAATTCAATTGCTTGTTGCGTCATTAATATTTCCTTTCGGGTTGTTTAAAACTGCACTTCAACATTATCATGCAGTCCCCCTGATTGTATAATTTCCAAACCGGGAGTAATTAGCAGGGCTTCGACTTCCGGCAAACTCTCCACCAGATTTATTCCCTGGACAGGGCCGAGAATAAAGATGGCAGTCGATAGTGTATCGGCTATAACTGCAGAAGGGGCGAGAACAGTTACACTGGCCAATTCACCGGCCGGATACCCGGTAAGGGGATCAAGAATATGGTGATATCGCTTTCCGCCCTCTTCAAAAAAGCGTTCATAATCTCCGGAGGTTACAACAGCTCCTTCGGAAACATGAAATACGGCAATAATTTTTTCCTCTTCACGGGGATTGCGTACACCGATTTTCCACAGGCTGCCGTCAGTTTTCGTCCCTTTCAGAAGTATATCTCCTCCGGCATTGATAAAAGCATGCTCTACCCCATAATTATTTAAGACAGCCATAGCCTGATCAATAATGAATCCTTTGGCGATCCCGCCCAACTCCAGGGCCATTCCTTTTTCGGACAGGAAAACAGTAGACTGTTCATAATCAATCTCAACATTCCGGTAATCTGAAACCTCCAGGGTATTTTTCAGGTCGCTGCCTGAGGGTATCTTGTATACCTGACTAAAAAAACCCCAGGCATCAATAACCGGTGCTATTGCCGGATTAAATGCACCGCCGGTCAGCTCTGTAAACTGAAGAGCCATTTCCAGCACTGCCAGCATTTCCGGGCTTACTGCAACCGGGCTGACTCCGGCCATCCTGTTTATTCTGCTAATTTCACTTTCCTCAATGCTGCGGCTGAATATGTTCTCCATTCTCTTGATTTCATCAAATACTGCCTCTTTTATCACATCGGGATCAACTGATGAATTACTGCTGAATCGCAGCTCAACAGAAGTATCCATGGTTACCCGGTAATAGACATTCATTTTCTCAGCATTGACTACCCGGATATAAAAAAATAAAGCAACAACGATCAGGGAAAAAAGAGGGATCGCGATGGATGGTTTTATTTTAATAGGTGGCAATTTTTAGCTCCTTAATTCAGGCGTCCAAAATAGAAAATAATGAACAAAACCACACCCAGCACAAGAAAGAGGAGCAAGGTATCAAAACTAAGGTTTTTTGTTGTCCATTTGGTCGAATCGAAACGACCGGTTTTTTTCTCTTTCTCCGACAGCCTTCTCTCAACTTCGTTACGGGCTTTCTGGCCCGCCTGATCATATACAACATTTATTGCCCGGTCAATATCAGAAGTCTGCCTGGCCAATTTTTGCGCCTGCTTTCCCGATTTAGTGTATATGTCATCAAGAGCGGAGTCCATTTCAGAAGTCCTGTCTGCGATCTTACGGGCCATTTCTCCCGATTTTTCATAAAATTGATCAAGCTTGGAATCCATGTCAGTAGAACGGTCAGCCAGGCTTCTGGCCATTTTGCCTGTCTTCTCGTAAAATTTATCCAGACCGATATCTGCATCTCCGATGTAACGACACATGTTACGGGCAATGTTACCCGAACGATCATAGGCTCCGTCTACCGACGAGTCCAGAATAATTCCTGCCCGGCAGGTGATGATCATCAGCTGTTTTGTCAGGGGGCCATAGACCAACCGATGGATACTTAACCATTCCGGGGGTGTCCAGTTGAACCACCCACGGTAAGCACCCGGAATGTAAATAATAAGTGCCAGTGCACCTACAATCAGCATGGCTTCAAGGGGGTGCCACTCAAAAAAATGAAAATGATAGAGATGTTCCATAGCATATCCTTCGTATCGAAACATTTCTGCCGCAGGAACCAGAATTTTCTCCAAAATATAGTTTGGGAAAAGGCCAATACCTGTAATAATTATTATAAAACTGGTCATAACAAAATTAATGGAAAAAGGCAACTTGTAGTTACGGTCCAGCTTCTCAGGAACTGGTCCCAGGAAAATACCCCTGAATAATTTAATAAAGTAACATATGGTTAACGCACTGGTTAATACAAATATTTTTTCAGCAATTTCAATGCTGAGCAATTCATTGAACTTGATTGCAATCAGCAGAGCATCATGCACCAGGGTTTTGCTGGGGTAACCGTTAAATCCAGGCACACCGGCAATACCAAAGGCAGCTACCAGAAATGCCACTGCTACAACCGGCATCTTTTTTAACATTCCACCTAAACGGGAGAGCTCCAATTCATGGGTGTAAACATAAACTGTACCGACCATCATAAATAGTCCGGCCTTGAAAAAGGCATGATTTATGATATGGTACACGGCGCCTGCAAATCCCATACCTCCTTCAATGCCCATAAAAGTCGCTACTCCCAGTCCTGTTGCAATATAACCGATCTGGCTGACACTGCTGTAAGCCAGAATCCGTTTCATATTACTCTGCAGCAGGGCCATTACGGCACCAAGCAGCATAGTCACAATTCCGATCCACATCAAAGCACTGCCGACAGTAAATAAATAGGAAGCATCCAGAGCACTTAATTCGCCTGTGGTAGAAAATAATATCAGTGAAACTCTCAGTATGCCGTATGCCCCAGCCTTGATCATAATCCCTGAAAGTAGGGCGCTGGCCGGGGACGGCGCTACAGGATGAGCCTGAGGCAGCCAAATGTGCAAAGGAACCAATCCTGCTTTGATCCCGAAACCGATCAAAAATAAAATATAAATTGCTGTCCTGTTCCGGTCCAGGAGCTCGAGGGCAGGAGCAATATCAACCGTTCCGGTACCTCCATATAACATCATTATGGCAAAAAGCAGGCTAAGTCCTCCGGCTATACCCAGGTACAGGTAGAGCATACCTGCTTTCATCGCCTCAACATTCTGTTCATGAATGACCAGGACAAAGGAACTGAGGGTCATTAACTCAAAAAAAAGGAAAAGTGTAAAGAAATCTCCGGCAAGAACAACGCCGAGCGTTGCCCCCAGCGTAAAGATTAAGAAACTATAATAACGCCGCCTGTTATGTTCGTGATCCATGTAAGCAAAGGAAAATATTGTAGCCAGAGACCAGATGAAGGTAATCAAAAAAGCAAATACCCAGGCAACCAGATCAACTTTGAAAAAAAGCCCCATCTGCATAAAATCGATCAAATCAAAATATACTTTTCCGCTCATGACAAGTGGAAAGAGGCTGATCACTGCCAATAAGGCAAAGAGAGCAGCAGCCAGGGCTACCGCTTTTCTGAGGACTTCCCAGCTATCTTTGAGAAAATAAATTGCAATTCCGGTTAGGAGGGGAATCAGGGCAGCCAGGAGCGGCAGAATGGAATAGTATATATGGCTTGTATCGACTATGTTTTCGGAAGCCGCAGCAAACAATTAGAAAATCCCCCCTCCCAACAGGAAAGCAGCTGTATAGCGGGAGAGAGTAAAGGTGATATTGTTGGGTGTTAAACCGAAAAAGATGGTACAGAGAGCAAGAAATACCAGGGGTATCAGCATGCGGTAAGTTGCTTCCCTGATGTCAAATTTTATTTCATGGCTGTCATCTTCCCTGTGAGTCTTCTCTCCGGCAGGCATCTCAAAGAATGCAGGAATTATAATCGGAAGGTAATAAAGTGCATTTAAAAGACTGCTGATCAATAACACCGGTACATAGAGGGTCATTCCAGCATCAAGTGCACCCAAAGCCAGGGTCCATTTACTGAGAAATCCATTAAGAGGTGGTATTCCGATCATCGCCAGGGCAGCAATTGAAAAACAGCCCATGGTGAAAGGCATCTGTCGCCCTATACCGCCATAATCTGCAATATTGCGCTTCCCGGTTTTCCATAAAACCGCTCCGGCTGCAAGGAAAAGAACGCTTTTCATAAAAGCATGGCTGAAGATATGAAAAACTGCTCCGGTTACGCCATTATTGTTAAGAATACTCATTCCGAGTAGAATATAACCCAACTGGCTGATACTGGAATAGGCCAGCCGGCGTTTTATATCGGTTTGGGTTAAAGCTACTGCAGATCCCAGAAGAATAGTAATAACAGCCAAGACTCCCAGAATCAGATCCCAGTTGCTATCCCTGATAAGATCGATGGAATAAACATGAAATAATACTCTCAATAAACCATATGCCCCGGTTTTAAGCATAACTCCCGACAGCAGAGCGCTAGCCGGTGATGGTGCTACCGGGTGAGCGTCAGGCAGCCACACATGCAGGGGAAACATCCCGGCTTTCATACCAAAACCGATCAAAAAACAGATAAAAGCTATCAGGGCTAACAGACTATTTTCACTGATTATAACCCCCACACCCAGGGATACCGTTCCTCCCAGTTCAAAAACAATAATTATGCCGAAAAAGAGGGCGAGACCGCCAATAATGGTCATTACCAGGTATTTATAACCGGCTTTCAGCGCTTCTTCGGTTTCTTCATGGATAATCAGGATATAGGCGATTAAAGACATGAGCTCAAAAAATACAAATAGAGTAAAAAGATCCCCGGCAAAGAAAATTCCCTGGCAGCTGCCCAGAGTAAAAATCAAAACAGGGTAATAGCGGCCGCAGGCGTGCTCTTTGGCCATGTAATCAATCGAATAAATGGTACACATGAACCAGATCAATGAAGCAATTGCAGCCAGGCTGAAGCTGAGAACATCCAGGCGGATTGAGATTTCCAGGTTAGGTAAGATCTCAAAAAGTGTATGCTGGACCCCTCCCCCTCCGGAAATAGCCGGATAGAGGAACAGGGTGAGAACAAATGTAACTCCACTGGTTAAAACCGCAACTATGTTTCGCAGCCTTTCTGAAAACCGGCATATATAATAAATAACCGGAGTCATGACGATTGGTAATAAAACTATAATTATTAAGAGAGTTATTACTGTTGTTTTTTCCAATAATTACACCTCCGAATTACACTATAGACTATTATAGCCCTTGTTAGTTGAATATTTCAACAATCAAGCTGCTTTTTCCCAGGCTGTTTTTAAAAAAACTGAATTAATGCCTGTTCGAGGAGCAGGATAACAGGCTTGGAGAAGATCCCGGAAAGGATAACACCGGTCATCCCGAAAACCAGTGAAATGAGCATGAAGCGGGGTACCGGTTTGCTCTTCAACTTAAAATCTTCCTGATGCATAAAGGCATTGATCACAATCGGCATATAGTATATAGCATTCAGTAAACTACTGGCCAGAATTACAATAACAAAAAGAGGCCTGCCTATTTCAAGCGCACCAAGCGCTAAATACCATTTGCTGATCAAACCGCCGGTACCCGGGATACCGATCATTGATGCGCTACCTATGGTAAATGCCACCATGGTCAAAGGCAGCACCCTTCCTATGCCAGCCAGATCTTTTATCTGCCGAACTCCTGTTGAATAGATTATTACTCCTGCAACCATAAAAAGCATCGCCTTTGTCATCGCATGAACCAGGATATGATAAAATCCACCCACTGCCGCTAATCCATGGTTAAAACCGATACCCATGAAAATGTATCCGATCTGACCGATACTCGAGAAAGCCAGCATTTTTTTCAGATCTGTCTGCAGCATGGCATAGATGGAACCAAACATAACACCCAGTGAGGCAAGCCAGAGAATAATTTCACTCAAGGGAACCGCTTCAAGAAGTTCTCTTGGAAATACTCTGAAAAACATTAAAAACAAAGCAAATGCATAGATCTTGATCACGACTCCAGACAGCATAGCGCTTGAAGGTGAAGGTGCTGATGCATGAGCATCCGGGAGCCATACATGCATAGGGAAGAGCGCTGCTTTTGTTCCAAAAGCTACAATGAAAAGTGCTCCGGCAGTAAAAATGTTTCTCGGATACAGCAAAAATGCTTCTGAAAGAGCCTCCTGAAGCAATCCATAGTTTAAATACCCGGTCGCCATGTATAACATAGCTACACCGAGTAGGAAACAGCCTGTTCCCATGGCACTCAGGATCAAGTACTTGAAGCTGGCTTCAAGGCATTCCCTGTCTTCCTTGATTGAAATAATCGCACATGCAGAAATTGCGCAAATTTCCATCATTACAAAAAGGTTGAAAAGATCGTTGGTCAGAGTAATCCCGACCATTGACCCGACAAGTAAAGCATAAAGTGAGTAGTACCAACCTATCACTTCCGGTTTTAATTCATGCTGGAGATCTTTTAAACCATAAAAAAAGATCCACAAGCTGACTCCGGTTACTACAAGAAGCATGTAACTACGCAATCGATCAACCTGCAGTTCAATGCCCCATGGCGGCGGCCAACCTCCCATATGGTATAAAATAGTTCCCCGAGTATTAACCATACTTAAAAGATAAATGGCCATAGCAAAAGCAAGAATCAGTGTAGTGAGAAGAAGCGGGGCGCTTAAATTTCTTGCCCACCTGAAAACGAGTGGCGCAGAAAAAGCACTGATCAAAAAAATGACAACCACCAATGCCGGAAGATGATCAGAAAAGGTCACTATTCCTTACTCCTTATCTCACAAATTTCATCATAATCGCATGTTCCGTAGTATCGGTAGATCTTAACCACCAGGCTTAAAGCATAGGCAGTGACACTTACCGCAACAACTATCCCGGTTAAAATAAGTGATCCAGGCAGGGGGTTGGCATAAACAATATCTGCTCCTTCTGTGATAATAGGAGCTTTACCGCCATAGGAATAGCCGATCGCTACGAAGAGCAGGAAAACGGAAGTATCCATTATATTCATCGCAATAATCTTTTTTATCATGTTTGAATGGGTAAGCATGGTATGCATGCCGATGACAAAAAGGATTATTGCCACCATGTAATAATAATTTTCCATCAGTCCGGACAAGAAATCCAAGCTATTTCTCTCCTTCGATTATGTTATAAAAGAGGGTAACAATTGTGCTGGCTACCTTGATTCCCAGGAATACGGTTATTATTGCTATTGCTCCGGCGCTGAAAAGCGAACCTGCCTCACCCATTGGAAAACCTGCTGCACGGTTGGCCAGGAAGCTGCTTCCCAGGATAATGGCAACCAGGCCGGTGATGGTAAAGCCCAGTGCTCCTCCGCTTTCAAGGATTGAAGCTGTACGATGGGATATCTGTTTTGATCCGGCTTCCAAATTAAAAGATAAGGCTACAAGGACCAGGCTGGCCCCGAATATCGCTCCACCGGAAAAACCTCCACCGGGCGAGAGATGACCGTGCAGGATCACGTATATTCCGTAAACCTGAATGAAGGGTGTAACCAGACGGCTGGTAATACGCACAATTTGATCTTCGATAGGATAATACCTCCAGGCGTTCCTAATGCGATTTTAAGGTTGCTATTACCGCTGCAATAGCAACAAAGAGAACAGTCGCTTCTCCCAGGGTATCGAATGCACGGTAATCTAGGATTACACTGCTCACAATATTCACTGCCCCTGTTTCAGAAACTCCCTGTCCAAGATAGCGAACTGAAACTTCATTAAAAACGGGGTTTCCAGGATCTCCAAATGGGGGCATTTCTGCCACAGTAAACCCAAACAGGTATATAATCAATCCAAGAAGATATACTGTCAGGATAGTCCTCAGTTCAATTCCGATGATGAACCTCAGGAATATTGCCAGAAAAAAAGCGAATGCAAGAACAATGTACGTCATAGAATAACCACTCCTGACTAAGGTTATTCAACCCTTTTTGTTTTACTGATAGCAGCTATCATCAGCAGGGCTGCAACACCTGTTCCCAATGCCGCCTCAACCATGGCAACATCAGGAGCACTTAGCTGCTGCCAGATTATGGCCATAATCAGGCCGAATGCCGAAAAGAGGACTACTGCACTGAGAAGATCACGGATATAAGCAACACCCAGGGCACAAACTATTAAGAACAGCAACAGCAATATATTAAGCAGTTCAACCATCTTTATCCCTCCGGGCAAGTACCGGCCGAATACCTGTCTTATAGGCTGCGCGTGCAATCAAATGAGCTGCAGTCGGGTTGGTAATCAAAATAAATAATATAAGCAAAGCAAGTCTGATACCGATTACGGTTGTACTCTGCAAGGCCAGAGATAGTAAGACCAGACCTGCTCCAAGGGTATCGCACTTGGTCGTTGCGTGGAGCCGGTTGTAAACATCAGGCAGACGCAGCAATCCGAGCGTCCCGACAAAAAGAAAGAAGAGCCCCCCGATTAAAAATATGAGTGCCAGGATATCAATTATTAAAGTAATCGAAGCGATAATCAGTCCAACGCCCCCTTCTCAAGATATTTGGCTACCCCAATAGTGGTGATAAAACTCATCAGGGCATAAACCATGGCAATATCTAAGAAGTATTTTTGTTCATAGATACGGGCAATCAGGGTAATAATAATCAAGGTCTTGGTTCCAATAATGTTGATAGCCGTCACCCGGTCAGGAGCTGTTGGTCCAACAAGCGCTCTGATCAGTGACATGAAAATCATCAACATTACTATGATAGCACCAATATTATACATATAATCCAGTATCTGAGGTAAACTCAAATCTATTCTTCCTCCATTCTCTCTAACCTGCCGATCAGGGGCCAGTCGGCCAATCCTTCACCATTTTTAAAAGTCAGAGCATGGACCAAAAATTCTTTTTCATCAGCAAGGACTGTTAATGTTCCTGGTGTTAAGGTAATTGAATTTGCCAGAAGCACCCTGCTGGTGACTTTGTCAATATCAACCGTCAGAGAAACAAAGTTAGGTTCAATAGGCATTTTAGGGTGGAGCACTATCCAGGCTACCTGAAAATTTGCTACTACTATGTCAAATATAAGTTTTAAAAAATAACCGACCAGCCAAATAACAGTTTTTAACCTGATTGGTGGCCTTTCCTCTGCAGTAATGATCATTTGCCGGTTGAAGTACGTAACAAAAGAGGCCGCTGCTAAACCGACAACAAGCTGCGGCCATTCCAGGGAGCCGCTTACGGCCACCCAGAAGAGAAAGAAAATAATGGTTATACCAATGTAGTTTAACCATTGCTTTTTCATAATATCAACAACCCGCTATTTATTATGCAGACTCAGCAACCTTTTCTGCTGCTGCAGCTTTAGCATCTTCCTCCGAAGGTATTTCTGATCGCCGGTGTATAGTTCCAGGCTTGCATACTTTAACACACTCCCCGCAGTCATCGCATTTTTCAAGATCAATTACTGCCAGGTATTCATCCATTTCAATTGCTTCCTGTGGACAGGCTTTTATACAGGCCTTACAGGCAATGCAGCCAATTTCACAGGCCCGGGAAACGGTTTTGCCCCGATCGTGAGAACTGCATAGAACCAGGTGTCCTTCACTACCCTTAGGCAGCATTTGGATAATATGCCGCGGACAGGCCGATGCACACAAACCACAGCCGGTACATTTTTCCGGATCGACTACCGGCAGACCATGAGAACCCATTTTAATCGCATCGAAAAGGCAGGCGTTCACACAGTTTCCGAAACCGAGGCAGCCATAACTGCATGATTTAAAACCACCAACAAATTCATTAGCCACTACACAATCTTCTACTCCGTCATATACATATCGATCGGTAGTTTTGTAACAGTCACCGATACAAAATACCGTTGCAACCGGCTGAGCTTCAGCAGTAACTTCTTCACCAAGGACCTCAGCTATTGCCTTTGCTGTTTCTTCTCCACCTGGAATGCAACCGCTGGTCTTGGTATCTCCCTGGGCAACCGCTTCGGCAAAATTTGAACATCCGGCATATCCGCAGGCCCCACAGTTGGCCCCAGGTAATATTTCTTTTACCGCCTCGACCCGCGGGTCGGTTTGCACGGCAAACTTCCTGGCCACGACAGCCAGGAGTAATCCGAAAAGTAGGCCGATGAGACCCAGGGCAACTATTGCATATATAATAAGCACGATATTTTCACCTCACAGCAATATTTGGAACAACTTTATATTAAGCAACTGTTAAAGCGTAAGCATCCCCCTGAAACCCAAGAAAGCCAGGGACAGGATACCAGCCGTAATTAATGTCACTGCCGAACCCTTTAAAGCTTCCGGTATTTTTGCCAGTTCAAGTCTTTCCCGGATACCAGACATGATGATCAGGGCCAGAGAAAATCCGAGAGAAGCTGCGATGGCGAAAACCACCGACTCAACCAGGGTAAATTCCTGACGTACTGCCAAGAGTGCTACTGCCATAACTGCACAGTTAGTGGTAATAAGGGGCAAGAATATACCCAATCCCTGGTACAGAGTGGGGCTTATTTTACGCAGAATGATCTCCACCAGCTGTACAAGGGAGGCTATAACAAGAATAAATGTTACAATCTGCAGGTATGTCAAATTAAAAGGGGTCAATACAAATGTGTAAATCAACCAGGTCACGAGAGTAGCCAGGGTCATCACAAATACAACAGCCATACTCATACCCATCGCCGTTTCCATTTTGCGGGAAACCCCTAAAAAAGGACATATCCCAAAGAAACGCTGGAGAACAAAATTGTCTACAAAAATATAGATAAAAATTATCGACAGCAGTTTTTCCATATTACCCTCCTACCCGGGCCGGTTCAGAGGCCCGTTACTGAGCTATTTGATATTAAAGCGTTTGAAGAGCACATTTACAATTGCCAGCAGGAATCCAAGTGCAATGAATGCTCCCGGTGGCAGTGCAAATAGCGCCATCGGTTCATAGCTCGATCCAAATAAGTGAATAGCGCTTGCCGGATCCGGACCAAGGATTGTGCCCTGACCGATAACCTCACGAACAGTCGAGAGAATAACCAGCGCTAAAGTTAATCCGATACCCATGCCGATGCCGTCCATAAGCGAACGTAATACCGGCCTCTTGCTGGCAAAGGCTTCAGCTCTGCCCAGGATAATACAGTTAACCACAATTAGCGGAACAAATACACCAAGCGCATCATATAATACTGGTTGAAAAGCCTTTAGGACCATCTCAATGATTGTTACGAAGGTTGCAATAATTACAATAAAACAGGGAATACGCACCTGCGGCGGTATGTAATTGCGAAGAAGCGAAACCACCAGATTGGAACAGATCAAAACAGCAGTAGCAGCAAGCCCCATCCCAAACCCGTTGACAATGAATGCAGTAACTCCCAATACCGGGCACATACCGAGCAGCATTACGAATACAGGATTTTCTTTGACAATACCCCTGGTTAGATCCTGTAGATAAGGATTACTCGATTTCATCAGTTGCCGTCACCTCCAGTACCATCTTGCAATGCCCCGATCAGGGCATTTCTAACAGCATTGACAATACCTCGTGCAGAATTAGTTGCACCGGTAATAATATCTACATCAAGGGTTTGCTCTTCAATTATTCTTTCCGGAACGAGAGGATTGGACTGAACAAAATATTCAGCGGTTTCCTCATGATTGATTATGCTAATGGAGATTACTTCCCCTCCGGATACTTCAACTTCTACCACTATCGGACTTAAAAAGCCTTCAGCGGTGCCTTCATAAACTCCGTCAGGAACTTCAGAAAAATCAACAGCGACCGGCTCATCTTCCACCTCTTCCACATCACCACTGTCAATTCCGAGAGCACCGAGGAGCGCATTGATAACAGCATTCAATATTCCTTCAGAACTTACAGTTGCTCCGGTTCTGATATCAATATCAAAATCCTGGGCTTCAATAATCCTTTCAGCGATAAGTGGATAAGCTTCAATAAAGTAAGTCGGAGTATCTTCGTGTTCAAGCACCTCTATCCGCGTGATAGCTCCCCCGGAAACTTCCACTTCAACGACAATCAGTCCCATTAAACCGGGTGCAGATCCCTCATAAACTCCATCAGGAACTTCAGAAATCTCTACGGTAACTGCTTCTATGCCCAGATAATTCTCAGCCACAACACCGACGACACGCCGGATTGAATTAATCATTGCCGAAGAACTGACCGTAGCGCCGCTAACGCTGTCTACATCTTCTCCTGCAGCGATCGGGTCTTCATAAGATTTTCCTTTAAACTGCTCCTGGAAAGCTTCAGTTTCAATTACATCTCCGATTCCCGGAGTTTCCGAATGGGATACAATTCTGATTCCGACTACTTCGCCGGATTGATTTATTGCCAGGTTGTACGTAATATCACCGTCATAACCCTGCTGTTTAATTGTACCCATTACCCCCAGCAGCTGACCTGAAACATCATAAACCATGTCGTAAGCATCTGCTTCCAGAACTTCCGTCTCAAAAGTATCTATATCCGGGAAAAAGGCTTCCAGAGTCTCCAGATACTCTCTTTCCTGTCTTTCCGTTATTATAGGCTCGGTAAGGTTGAACAAACCAGTTAAAAGCAGGGCTGACACTATTCCGACAAGAGCCAGAGTTAACGATAACCTTAATATATTACGCACTTTTCTTCACCCCCCCAAATTGCCTGGGAACTGTAAAATTATCAATAATCGGGGTAACCGCATTCATGATCAGAATAGCAAATGTTACACCTTCCGGCATAGTTCCCCAGACTCTGATCAACATTGTGATCAATCCACAGCCTATGCCGAAAATCAACCTGCCCCTGGGCGTAACCGGTGAGGTAACCATATCGGTCGCCATGAACAGCGCTCCGAGCATGACCCCTCCGGCCAGCACATGAAAGAGCCCGGTTAAAAAGTTATTCTCGTAAAAACCGCCGCCCAGTAGTACTCCCAGAATAAAAACGGTTCCGAGGTAACCGCCGGGTATACGCCAGTCAATATGTCCCTTGTAAAATAACCACAAGCCACCGATCAAAAGGGCCAGGGCTGATGTTTCTCCCAGACAGCCGGCCACATTACCAACAAAGAGCTGAGTAAGACTAACTGCCAAAGCTTCTTCCTGACCGGCAAGTGGGGTTGCCATTGTTACAGCCGAAATATCGGCTCCAAAGGCAAATGGTTGTGGCTGCGGCCAAATACGTCCGACCATATGCCCTCCCCATGAAACAACAAGAATTGCCCTGCCGACCAAAGCGGGATTAAAAATATTATAACCAATCCCTCCAAAAACCTGTTTGCCAATAATTATCGCTGCTGCAGCACCGATCACCACCAGCCACCACGGGGGAGCCGGGGGAAGAGTCATTGCCAGCAGTAATCCGGTTACAGCTGCGCTGCCATCACTGAAAATATCACGTTTGCGCAGCCAGATCGCTTCCACCAGCATCGCTGTAACTACCGAAATAATCATGGTCAGAAGAGCTTTATACCCGAATAGCAGCACCGACATGAGGGCTACCGGAAAAAGAGCAATTAAAACATCAGTCATAACACTCTGTACTGACTCAATAGTCCGTATATGCGGAGAAGATGAAACTAACATTTTCTTTTCCATATTCATCACTTCCCTCCCTTACTCAGCCTTTACTTTTTTTTTGCTTTCAAGATTTCCGCCTTGGCAATCCTTATCCATTGCGTCAAAGGAATTTTGGAAGGACAGACGTAAGAACAACAGCCACATTCAAAACAATCAAGGGCATAAATTTTCTCCGCCTTTTTATAAAGCTTATTTTCAGCCAATTTGGCAATTTCTGTCGGCAACAGTTGAACCGGACAAGCATCGATACACTTGGCACAGCGAATGCAGGGACTGCTTTCAGCAATGTAAATGTCCTGGTCTGTCAGGGCGAGAATTCCTGAAGTTCCCTTGATAACAGGAATATCAGGATCAGGCTGGGCTAATCCCATCATCGGGCCGCCAATTATCAATTTTTGGGTTGTTTCTTTCAAGCCTCCACAAACTTCCAGAACATCACTGACCAGGGTTCCGATCCTGATCAGAAGGTTCGAGGGTCGATTAACACCTGAGCCTGTTACGGTTACGACCCTTTCTATCAGAGGCTTTCCTTCCCGGATAGCTTCAGCAACAGCTACAGCTGTCCCTACATTATGATTTACAACACCAATATCAAGAGGTAATCCTCCGGAAGGGACTTTCCGTCCGGTAGTAACGTTTATCAGCATCTTCTCGGCACCCTGCGGGTATTTAGTGTGTAGCCGGGCAACAGTTATATTGTTTTCTCCTGAGATTGCCTGCTCCATTACCCTTATAGCATCGCTCTTATTGTCTTCTATGCCGATAACAGCTTTTTCAGCACCCAGCGCTTTTAAAATTGCTTTCAGTCCGAAAACTATCTCCTCAGGTTTTTCCAGCATTACCCTATGGTCAGCTGTAAGATATGGCTCACATTCAGCTCCATTAATAATTACCAGATCAATAGGTTTTTCTGCAGGTGGAGATAATTTGACATGAGCTGGGAAAGTTGCACCACCAAGCCCGACAATTCCTGCTTCACGAACAAGTTTACGGATATCATCAGAAGAAAGATCATCCAGATCGCCGGCAGGGTTTATCGTCTCATCCCATTCATCCTGACCGTCCGATTCTATGGTTATTGCCTGAACCGGTCTTCCCAGGGGATGATTAAAAAGACCGATCTCCGTTATTGTACCCGATACCGTGGCATGAATCGGCGCCGAAACAAAACCGCTGCTATCAGCAATCTTCTGCCCCAGCTTAACATGGGTGCCGACTTCGATATTATCCAGCGGTTCACAGGGTGCACCGATATGTTGTTGTAAAGGTATTACCACCTTGGAGGGCGGCTTCATCGCAATTACTGCCATGGTCGCAGTAATTTCTTTATGATAACCCGGATGAACGCCTCCCTTAAATCCAGTGCTGCTCATAAAATTAGTTCACCCTTTCCTGGTATTGATTGATGTGGTTAAGTTATGAAAAAATGCAAACGCCTATAAAAGTTTCGTTAAATCTCTTTAAAGTCCTGCATATAACTTTCTTTTTATCAGTTATCACTTTTAAGCCAGCTTGCCCTGGCATCGCTTACTGTATACAAAGAACCGGTTACAAGAACAGCATCATCTTCGCCGGCAAGATCAAGTGCTTTTCGCAATGCTTCACCGTGCTCCCAAATGACCTGGTATTCTTTTTGCATGTTCAGTGTATTTACAGCAATGTCGGCAATAGTCTGTGGATCTGCCGCCCTTGTTAAAACCGGGCGGGTAAAGACAATTACATCGGCAATAGGAATAAGGTACTCGAGCATCGCTTTGATATCTTTATCGGCCATCATTCCAATCACCAGAATAAGTCGCTTGAACTTGAAGTAAGCAGTAATGTCTGAAGCAAGTTCCTTCACTGCCGCCGGGTTATGCGCACCATCCATAATAAGAAGAGGGTTTCTGCGAAGCACTTCCAACCTTCCCGGCCAGGATGTTTCAGCTAAACCTTTGTATATCGCCTCACTTTCCACTTGATACCCTGCCCTGCCCAGTAATTCAATGGCTGCCAGCGCGGTAGCTGCATTGATCACCTGGTAAGAACCGCGTAGAGTGACAAACAGGTTATCCAGAGAGAGATCAACCCCACTATAATCAAAAAACTGTCCTTCTTCTGTAATTTCTCTCAGGTGAGCAGATAGAGTAATCTCAGATTCCGGTTTTCCATCTAATACAGGGTTAACGACATAGTAAGGAGCATTAACCTGCCGGCAGCGTTCCTCCAGGATCCTAACTACCGCCGGGTCATCTGAAGCAGTTATTAGCGGCCTATTCTCTTTAATTATTCCGGCTTTCTCTATCGCGATTTTTTCAACCGTATCGCCTAGAATATCTGTATGTTCCAGGCTAACATTGGTAATTATACTTAGCAGGGGATTAACAACATTGGTTGCATCAAGTCTGCCGCCCAAACCTACTTCGAGGACTACCATGTCCACATCTCTCTGGGCAAAATAGGTAAACGCTATGGCTGTAACCACTTCAAACTCTGTCATTTGACCGAGCCCGGGGTTTTTCTTTATTTCTTCAACCAGGGGACGGATACGATTCACAATATTAACAAGCTCAGACCGGGCTACGTCAGCGCCGTTAACGGCCATCCGGTTGGTAAAGGAAAGAAGGTAAGGTGACGTGTACAACCCGACAGAATACCCTGCTGATCGTAAAATAGAAGCCAGCATGGCAGCAGTCGACCCCTTGCCATTTGTTCCGCCGATATGGATAAACTTGATTTTGTGGTGGGGATTATCAAGGAGATTTAGCAATGCCGTTATTCTTTCCAGGCCCGGCTTAATACCAAATCGGCCCAGCCCATGAATCCAATCCAATGATTCCTGATATATTAACTCCAGATCATCCATCTGTTAGTTTAGCTCCTGTAAACGCTGCTGTAACTTAACAATTCTGATTTCCTGCTCTTTCCTTCGGGCTTTTTCTTTTTCTATAACTTCAGTTGGCGCCTTGTCGATGAAGCCTTTACTATTAAGTTTGCCTTCAGTTTTTAATATTTCTTTTTGTAACTGGACAACTTCTTTCTCCAGGCGGGATACTTCGGCATCAAGGTCGATTACCCCTTTAAGAGGCAGGTAAACCTCTATTCCATCACCGATAATCGACGTCAGTGCCTGAGCAGGTTTAGCAGCGGCCGGATCTATTTCCAGCGGCTCAGCAAATGCAAGGCGGTTAATATGATGGCTCTCCTCCCTGAAACAGGCGGCGGCATTACCTCCTGCACGAACCAGGACGGCAGTTTTTATGCCAGGGGGAATTTGAACCTGACTGCGAAGATTTCTGATGGCCCTGATCAACTCCTGAAGTAGTATAACTTCACTGCTTTCTTTGCTAAAGCAAATTTTAGGTTCCGGCTTAGGCCATGCCCCCACAACCAGGGCTTTCTCGGCCCGTTCGGGAAGCTGCTGCCATATTTCCTCGGAAATATGCGGCATAAAGGGATGCAGCAGACGCATTACCCCATCCAGAAGATAAACCAGTAGGCTACGAATGCGAGCTTTATCCTCCCGTATACTCTTATCCTTACCCTTTCGGTAAAGGAAATGTTTGCTTATTTCAACATACCAGTCACAAAAATCATTCCAGAGGTACTCGTAGATAAGGCGTGCAGCTTCGCCCAGCTCATATTTTTCCAGTAGCCCTGTAACCTTCTGAACTGTCTCGTTGTACCGGTGCAGAATCCACCGGTCTGTGCGGTTTAAATCAACGGGTAGCTGGAGAGGATTAAAACATTTAAACATTAATTCTTCTTCACCCTCATCATAAAGATTCATCAGAACGAAGCGGGAAGCGTTCCATATTTTGTTGGCAAAATTACGTCCTGCTTCAACACTTTCCTGTCTGAATCGCTGATCATTTCCCGGTGCCTGCCCCGTTACAAGGGTAAACCTCAGTGTATCGGCACCATAATTTTCAATTACATCAAGGGGATCTATTCCATTTCCCAGCGATTTGCTCATTTTCCTGCCCAGCGCATCGCGAACCAGGCCGGTGATATAAACTGTATGAAAGGGAATCTCCTTCATGAACTCCAAACCCATAAACATCATCCGGGCAACCCAGAAATAAATAATATCATAGGCTGTAACCAGAACGCTGGTAGGATAAAAATGTTCTAAATCCGGCGTTTGTTCCGGCCATCCCATGGTAGAAAATGGCCAAAGAGCTGAACTGAACCATGTATCGAGCACATCTGGGTCCTGTTCAAGAGTACCATTGCCACATTGGGGGCATTTTACCGGATCTTCGTAAGAAACAATGATTTCACCACATGAGCAGTACCAGGCCGGGATCCGGTGACCCCACCATATTTGGCGTGAAATGCACCAGTCACGGATATTTTCAACCCAATTCTGATAAATGCGGGTGAACCGGGGAGGTACAAATTGGGTCCGGCCATCCTTAACCGCTTCCAGAGCAGGTTGGGCCAGAGGTTTCATTTTAACAAACCACTGGCGGGATATTAAAGGTTCAACTACAGTATTGCAGCGCTGGCAATGTCCGACCGAGTGTTGATGCTCTTCAATCTTTTCGATCAAACCCTGTTTTTCCAGATCCTCTACAACTTTTTTACGGCTCTCATAGCGATCAAGGCCAGCATAAATCCCGGCTGCCTCTGTCATCTTCGCTTCTTCATCAATAATTTTTATAACTTCAAGATCATGTCTCTGTCCAATTTCGAAGTCATTGGGATCATGGCCCGGTGTTACCTTAACCGCACCGCTTCCAAACTCCGGATCAACATATTCATCGGCAACAATTGGTATTTCACGGTTTAAAAGTGGCAGAATTACAGTCTTGCCAACCAACTTTATATAACGATGATCATCAGGGTGAACGGCTACGCCCGTATCACCCAGCATTGTTTCAGGTCGGGTTGTTGCTACTGTTATGAAACCGCTGCCATCAGACAAGGGATAACGGATGTGGGTTAGTGAGGAGCACTCATCTTCGTGTTCAACCTCAATATCGGATAAAGCAGTATGACAACGAGGACACCAGTTGATCATGTAATCGCCGCGATAGATTAAACCAGCGTGATAAAGATCAACAAATACCTTTCTAACTGCCCGGGAACAGCCTTCGTCCATGGTAAACCGCTCGCGGGACCAGTCGCAGGAAACACCAAGACGATAAAGCTGCCTGGTGATCCTTTCGTGATACGTATCTTTCCACTGCCAGACTCTCTCTATGAAGGCTCCTCTTCCCAGTTCACGGCTCTCTATGCCTTCTTCAGCCAAATGCTTTTCAACTACATTCTGGGTGGCGATTCCGGCATGATCACACCCGGGAATCCATAATGCATCATAGCCCTGCATCCTCCGCCAGCGGATAAGTATATCCTGAACAGTATTATTCAGTGCGTGTCCCATATGCAGTGATCCTGTTACGTTTGGTGGAGGTATTACTATTGTAAAGGGCTCTTTTGTTGTATCACGGACAGCTTTGAAATATTCACCATCAAGCCAAAATTGATATCTCTTCATTTCGACTTCAGAGGGATCATATACCGGCGGCAGCATTTTTTCAGACATAAATTCACCTCAAATGAATGATCTTATAAATATTATTATTTCACAGCTTGAAAGTCAATGCCAGTGGTTACTTTTTAATCTCCCAGTACAGGGCATTGATAAACTGCTTGATGTTAACCCTGGTCTTTGAAGGGGTTTGGGGGGGGTGTTCCAGTTCTTTCATCTTAAGTCTCAGTTCATTAAAATCAAAAAACTTCGGGCCGTAACGTTCAAAAAGCGGATTATTATAATCTTCTATGCCGAGCGCGGCCATATGATCCATGGCGTGTTTTATAGCTCGCCTTACCCGCTGTTCTATAGCGCGGGCATCAGTCTGCTTATCTTCTTCCAGCAGGTACTTATCCTGAATGGCCTGATAGAGCTCCTTTAAATGCCTGTAGTCACCTAGGTACTGGTCCGTGTCAGGCACCGTATGAAGGAAGAGAGCAATTTGGATCAAATCATGACTTCCCGGTTCACCAATCAGGCCGAGATCTGATAGTACTTCCCTGGCCCGCCCCCTGATTGTTTCATGGTCCATTATCCGGCTTGATTTTACATTAACAGTTCTTCTCAAACTGCCAATATGGTCCAATGCTGCCAGGGAGTCGCGCATCTGTTCAAATGAACGCTCCATGCGAATTCTTTCAGTAACATTTTTTATAACTGAAATTACTTCTACCTTGTTAATCGGTTTATTAATATAAAATTCAATACCGGCGGCATAAGCCTGGGCAACTATCTCTTTCTTTTCAACCTGTGAAATCATAATTATCTTACCCCGGTAATTTCTACTTTTCAGCTGCTCAACAATTTCTATACCATCTTTACCAGGCATCAGGAGATCAACGATGAGCACTTCGGGTTGGTGATAAATAATTGTTCCAACGACATTTCCATGTCCATCCGGAAGTTCGCCGATTACCTCCCCGAGATTTTCATCCTCAATTACCCGGGCCAGAATGCTGCGGCAGGCAGGATCATCTTCAATAATAAAAAAAGTAAAATCCATACTAACCTCCGGTAAGACTTGAAACAGGGATCATTATGGTAAAACATTTTTCCTGCTTCTTTTCCCTGAAAAAGACACGACCGTTGAAGTTTTCAACCAAACCTTTCACATAGGCCAGTCCGATCCCGGTCGATGGAACGCCTTCAGGGGAAAATTTAGTTGTAAATCCGGGTTCAAATATCAGGTTACGATCACCTTCCCTGATGGGAATACCGTTATCGCTGACATCTATTCGCAATATACCGCTTCTATGTCTGGCTTTCAGGCGAATTTCACCTTCCTGCTCTATAGCCTCAATAGCATTTGAAACCAGGTTGTTAAGTATAGCCAGCAGAGGGTAGATCTGGATAACATCCATATCTTCTTCAATGCGCAGCTTGAACTGGATCTTCTTTTCAAGACTCTGGCTGTAGTTGCGGTTAGTTTTTATGACGAGATCCAGTATTTCAGAAAGATTCAGGATCGGTTTTTCTTGCCGGATTTTAATTACTTCTCCAAGACCGGCCAGGATTCGAATAGTATCCTTTTTTACTTCATGAACTTCCTCAGCTATTTCAAGAGCAGCTTTTTCCAGGGTGCGTTCGGCGAGCTTTAGTTCCTTGAGTTGTTTATGTAAATTATAGCTTTTAGCCATGATATTTTCAATATTTTCCATTGATTTCTGCATGTAAAAGAGCTCATCATAGAGTTCGGAAGCAACCAGCAGCATTTTTTCATAACTTACCCGCTGCTGCTCATCAAGAACCATTGTCTTTTGAAATTGACTGATGTCAATTAGACTTATAACTAAAAATACCTGAACTGCAGACATGAGAATCAATATGATAATGTTTCCTCCGGTAAATATCTCGCCGGAAGGCACCCTTACCAGCGCTTCGGAAAGAGTTGACACAGTCACAGCTCCGCCAAGGAAAAGTACCAGGGGCAGGGTAAACGTCCGCTCTCCCTGCCTGTACCCTCCGAGTCTGAGGATAAATGAGAGGATTAAAAAATATACAACACCGGAATATTGGTGAGCCATCATGAAGTTAAAATATTCTCGCGGAATCCAGAAAAAATAATCAAGTCCCACTCTTAGTAACAGCGTGGATAAAGCAACCAGAATAGTGGTGGGAATAATCAGGAGTTGATTAAGGCTGAGGATTGCATAAATAAATACAACCGTTCCGATGGAAAAACGAAAAGGTCCGATATCGGTAACAATAAAAAGTTCTGTCGCAATAACCGTGACAATTACGACCAGGAAGACTCTCTTATTGAGGGGCTTGAGCAGATATTCCGATATTATCCCCCGAGCCTTTTTCAAAAAGCTGGTAACCCAAATCGAAGGCTTTTTGATTGAGTTCACCACTTCCTTTAGGTGCAAGTTTAAAGATACTCTGACTAAACACATCACGGTTGACCAGCCCTGCTGCCGCATTAATAACACCGAGTGCCATCATGTTGGCCACCACTTCTTTTCCAAGCTCTTCCCGGGCCATCCGGGTAATCGGAAATGACATGACATTATATTCTTCGCGAAAAGGTCCGCTGACAAACGTGGAATCGACAATAACAATACAACCGGGTTTAATCTTCGGGAGGTATTTATTGAAGGAAGCCTGATTCATACATAGCAGGACAGTCGGATTTGTCACTTTAGGGTATTCAATCGTATCTACATCGATAATTACCCCGGCCATACTGGCCCCACCCCTTGCTTCAGGGCCGTATGACTGCGTCTGCACAACATTTTTATTATCATTAACCGCCGCTTCTGCAAGCACGATGGAAGCAAGGATCAAACCCTGTCCTCCCGCGCCGGTCAGTAATATCTCCTGCCTGTTACTCAAAGGATAACCCCCCGTCTCTAATTTACGGTCTTTTCGATAGAACGGTAGTATTCTTCGGAGTATTCAGGTGCATCCAAAGTGTAGATAACCCCGGTGACTGTTTTCTCTTCAAGTTCAGTATCTGCCATCTGAAAAGATCTCTCCACAGATATACTCTTCTCTTTCATATCCCGAAGCATATCTACTGCAGTTCCCAATTTATTTCGTCTGCCATAGGCTATCGGGCAGGGAGATAGCGCTTCGATAACTGAAAACCCTTTGTGGTTAGCCCCCCGCAGGATGAGCTGCTCAAGCTGACGTGGTTGGGCTGCTGTTGCCCTGGCTCCAAAGGTTGCGCCTGCACCTTTTGCCAGTTCCAGTAGATCAAAAGCCCTTTCCAGAGTTCCCCGGGGCGCAGTAGTTGCTTTTTTGCCCCTGGGGGTAAGCGGAGAATGCTGGCCACCGGTCATGCCATATATGTAGTTATTAATGATTACTGCATTTAGATCTATATTCCTCCTGGCAGCATGGATAAAGTGATTACCACCGATTGCGCTGCAATCTCCATCACCCATAATAACAAATATTTTCAACTCCGGTCTGGACATCTTCAGCCCTGTGGCAAATGCCAGGGCTCTGCCGTGTGTTGTGTGCAACGTATTAAAGTTAAGGTAACCGGCCGCTCTCGAAGAACAGCCGATACCGGAAACGATAACTACATCGCTCTGGTCATAACCTGCCCTCTCAATAGCCCGGACCAAAGCGGCAGTTACAATCCCGTTGCCGCAGCCGGGACACCAGATATGTGGTAATTTTTGTGATCTTAAAAAATCCCTGGTTAACTGTTCGATTAGAGCCACCTCCCAATCTCATTCAATATTTGTTCAGGAGTTATCATTTCCCCGTCATAGCGGTTCAATGGAACAATTTTTGCTTTTCCACAGGCATATCTTTCCACCTCACCGATGATCTGTCCCATGTTCATTTCCGGAACGATTATCACATCGGCCTGATTTGCCAGGGCTTCGACTTCGCGGGCCGGGAAGGGCCAGATAGTTTGCATACTTAAGAGCCCAACCGGTAAACGTTCCTGCCAGTAAGCTTTCTTAACCACCGCTCTTGCCGACCGAACTGTACAGCCATAGGTAATAATTGCTACCCTGGGTTCCTTATGCCCGATATAGTTTGTCAGAATTATTTCATCTCTGTATTTTTCAAGTTTTCCGTGGATGCGATCAAGAGCGCGCTCTACCTGAATGGGATCGCCTGTAGGGAAGCCATATTGATCATGGAATAATCCTGTTACGTGATAGAAATGGCCAAAACCAAATGGAACCAGGGGAGTTAATCCTTTTTCGTCATAAGGTTTCCAATCGGATGGCACTTTATCGCTTGATCTTTCAACCATTAATTTTCCGGCTTCCGGGATAAGAACTTTTTCCCTCATATGCCCGATTACCTCATCGAGGAGCATGATCACCGGTTGTCTCAGCTTCTGGCTTAAATTAACCGCTGCAATTGTCAGATAAAATGTTTCATAAACTGATGCCGGAGAAAAAACAATAATGGGGTGATCACCATGGGTCCCCCACCTTGCCTGCATCACATCACCCTGGGCCGGTGCAGTGGGCACACCGGTACTTGGCCCCATACGCTGGACATTTACCACTACGCATGGTATTTCAGCCATGATGGCATATCCCAGGTTTTCCTGTTTCAAAGAAAAACCGGGACCACTGGTCGCGGTTAAAGAGCGCATGCCTCCGATGGAAGCTCCAATAACAGCTGCCATGCTGGCAATCTCATCTTCCATCTGGATAAAAACGCCACCGATTTCAGGCAGCTTGGATGCCATGTGTTCGGCTACTTCAGTTGATGGAGTAATCGGGTAGCCGGCATAAAACCGGACTCCCGCACTTATCGCACCTTCAGCACAGGCTTCATTACCTTGCATCAGGACCGGTTTGATCTCCGGCATTATCAGGCCTCCCTTGCTTGATCAACGAAATAGCAAAATCTGGGCAAAACATTTCACAAACACCGCAGGCTCTGCACTTCTGATTATCCTTTACCGCCTTTTCCATTTCATCCAAAAAAAGAGCCTCTCTTGGACAGAAGGCTATGCAGATTCCACACCCTTTACACCATTCCCGGTTGATTGTTAACAGGGCATTGGTTACCGGACTTTCCATGCGAACCAAAAATGATCTCCCCCTTACAGGATTGTCAAATAAATTAGAAGTCATTCTAATTGATTCTAAACTTCAGCCTACCAGAAGTGACAGAAAGATACCAAAAAACATGTTGTTTATTTCATCTGCCACCAGAAATTTATTTTCGCTGCTAGTTTCTGCTTTTCAAAATCATTGATATGCCCTTTTTACCATCCATCTTTACCACCAGTGGTTCACTACAACTGAAATGGGCAGTATACGCTCTCATTTCCTGCGGCTCCTGTGACTTAATCCACTGCCAATCAATAAAATCTGTTTTCGAATCATAGGAAATGTTAAAATATCCAACATTCATTGCAATCAAGTTATGGAAAAAGTGAGTTCCCTGTGACGGTTCAATATTGAAATCTTTTATACCAGCCTCAACAATAACCTGGGCCTGAGATATCTGTCCCCAGTTAACCGGAATTCCCAGAGAGCGATCCCTCGAACCCCACCTACCCGGACCAATAAGGATGTAGCGCCTGTTTTCATCTTTCATTTTTTGGTTAAAATACTCAATCTCTTTTTCTATATCAGCTGTCCGTGTTTTATCAAACCGTTCCGGATCAACCACAACCAGGTCGTAAAGATTATCGACAATTCCGTGTCCCATGCCCTCGTTTGTAAAAAGTATAAGGTCTTCTTTGCGGGCTGCTTCAAGGTTAAGGTTCATATCCTCAGTGTTGACTGTCAAAGGTCTCACCTGAAGAAAATAAAAGGACGGCTTTTCTCCGGATTTTCTATTTTTAGTCAGATCCACAGCAAATTCAATTTCAACAGGCACTCCGAAAGCAACTTCTGATACATCCAGAATATCAACCAGAATTTTAGCCAGGGGAAAGGCTTCGTATTTGAGGATATTAGAAAAATTAACCACTCGTGGTCCGGGCAGTGAAAGACCATCATCAATCCTGTTGTTCTCCGCGTCCCAGACAGAAGCCAGATGGGTTAGATTTTTATGTTCTTCAACAGTTTTAATGGGCAGCATGGCAAGGGTTAATAAATCACCATTGGAAAAAACCTGTTCATTCCGGTGCATATCGAGAGCATAAATTTCAGTCTGGGAATAGCGGACCTGATCCTCTATGGGAAAAAAGTTCATATCGGGATAACGGGGACAAAAACGATAATTTCGGCCACCTTCTACTATGGAATGGCCCAGGCCAACAGCCAGCATTGACACCCCGTCATGGTGTTTTAAATGCGAAGTAGGATAAAAGTTGTATGATTGAGCTACACCGGAAATATGCGGATAGTAGAATCCATCGTTCTCCCTGCCGACAATCTCCTGGATCACAACAGCCATTTTTTCTTCCTCCAGGCGATATCGAAGACTTTCAATATAACTTTTTGCATTCTGGTGGTATACAGAAGCATAAACAAGTTTAATAGCCATCATCAGCTGTTCGAGCCGTACTGTTTTTGACATATGATTATTCGGAAGCATGAAAGTGTCATAAATACCGGCAAATGGTTGTGATTGAGAGTCTTCAAGGAGTCCGGATGACCGCACTGCCAGCGGTTTTTCAATAACATCGAGAAGATCAGACAGTTTTCCCTTCAAGGTCTCGGTCAGTTCACCTTTTAGAAACTGGCGCTGGATCAGCTGATCGTCATCAGAGGACATAAGGCTACGTAAACCGTTTCTTTCAATAAAGAGGTCATACTCGTCGGTCCCGATTATAACCGTTTTTGGAATCTTTATTTCTACATTTTCATCGTGCCTGTCAAGCTCGATAATTGTAAAAAGGCTGTTAAAAAATGCAATCCCCCGGCCTTTGCCGCCCAGAGAACCTTCGGTTAATTTCACTATCTGGTTTTCCATGGAGAGGGAATTTTTTTCAAATTCGATTACCTTGCCTTTCCGGCGATCATTTCTTGTTTTATTGAAAACATCAACCAAAAATTGACGGTGGGCGTCAGTATCCGGAAAATCAGTGCCTTTTACAGGCTTGATTTTTCGGGCAACCTGTATTTCTCCATGAGCAATTAACCATGCAGAAAAATGATTTCGTTTGCTATGATATAGTAATGACTCTTTAGGGATTTGGGTTATTTTATTTTCCAGATCGGCAAGTGATGTAGCCCTTCCAATCTCTTCCCCCTTTTCATTCCTGAATATGAAATCACCGAAACCAAGGTTATTCAGAATAAAACTTTTTAGTTCATACAGCAGGTTAGGTGAGTATTTGTGTATAAAATGCACCTGCATCGACTCAGCAATCTCTTTGTCAACTATCTCCGATGATTGGAGCAAAATCGGTATATCCCATTTTTCGTCTTTTAAAGTTCTGGTTAGCTCTATACCGGCTTCACAGTTAATATCCCCATCTTTCTCGTAACGGACATCAGAGATTATGCAGAGCATAAATTCTTTATACTGACTGCAAATATCCATAGCCTCTTCATAATTACGGGCGCATAGTACTTTCGGCCTTGCTCTCATCCGGTAGTATTTCTGGGCATCATTTAACTCTTCAGAAATTAATCTCTGGGTTTGGATCATTATCTCGGTATAAAGAGTAGGCAGGTAAATTGAATAAAAACTAACCGAATCTTCTACAAGAAGAATAACCCTGACAAGGCCGTTTCTTGTATCGTATTCGACATTTTTTCTATCTTCGATGTATTTGATCATGGCCAAAATCAGCTTGGAGTCTCCGTTCCAGAGAAATACGTTGTCAAAGCAGTCCATTTCGTCCCGTTTTCCGGATACAATACTGAGATCGGCTTTATTGGTTAACAGCAGCAGTATGGGGATATCAGGGTGTTTTTCTTTGATCTGCTTTCCCAGTTCAAAAGCTGATAAACCGGAAATACGCATGGTGGTTATTATCAGATCAAAATGCTGTTCTTCCAACTTACTTAAAGCATCTTCTGTTGTTGGCACATTGGTTATTCTCGGTATGGTAGTGAGCTTCAATTCGTGGTACTCACCAACCAACTGCTGACTGAGACGGGATTCCTGTTCAAATGTGTAGGCATCATAAAGGGTGGAAATCAGCAGTATTTCCCGAACCCTGAACTGCATTAAATCATGAAAGTTATCTTCACCAAACTTAAATTTTGTGTAATAGTAATTTAGTTTTTTTAGATCCATCTTCGAATGTCAACCGCCCGTATTCTCGTTTGCTTGCTTATGACGGATTAAGATTAACATAATATATAATTCCCGGTCAAATTGTTATCAACAAACCGCGCTTATGCGCTCCCCCTGCAAAGAGAAAGCGCATAAGTTTTCAGATATTCTCAGGTAGGTTTTATACAGCGCCCTGATCGATCATTGCATCGGCTACCTTAACAAATCCTGCAATATTAGCCCCTCTTACATAATCAACATAGCCGTCATCTTCCCGGCCGTATTTCACGCACTGGTTGTGAATCGCCACCATGATCTCGTGGAGCCTTCTATCCACTTCTTCACGCGGCCAGGCTATTCTTATGCTGTTCTGAGACATTTCCAAACCGGAAGTTGATACCCCGCCTGCATTTGCTGCTTTTCCGGGAGCATAGAGGATCCTCGCTTTCTGAAAAACCTCCACCCCGGCAGGTGTAGTCGGCATGTTTGCTCCTTCGCCGACAGCAATACAGCCGTTTGCAACAAGTGTTTTTGCATCATTTTCATCAATTTCATTCTGGGTAGCGCAGGGAAAAGCAATGTCACACTTGATGGACCACGGTCTTTGGTTCTCATAATAATCGCATTCAAATTCCTCGGTGCACTCTTTAATCCTTCCCCGCCGGACATTTTTCAGATCCAGTACACAGGAAAGGTCTTCTTTGCTGATACCTTGTTCAGCGCAGATAAACCCGTTTGAATCAGAGAATGTTACCACCCTGGCACCCAGTTCAAGAAGTTTTTCCGCTGTATACTGTGCAACATTGCCGGAGCCGGACACCGTGCATCTTTTACCTTCCAGCGAATCACCCTTACTTTTAAGCATCTCCTGAACAAAGTACACACAACCATAGCCGGTTGCTTCCGGCCGGATCAGGCTGCCACCCCAGTTTAATCCTTTACCGGTTAATACCCCTGTAAACTCATTACGAAGCCTTTTATACTGACCAAACATATAACCTATTTCCCGGCCACCTACCCCGATATCTCCGGCAGGTATATCGGTATTCGGTCCAATGTGCCTGGAAAGCTCAGTCATGAAACTCTGACAGAATCTCATTACTTCATTGTCCGATTTACCTTTGGGGTCAAAATCGGAACCACCCTTGCCACCACCCATGGGCAGAGTTGTCAGTGAATTTTTGAAAACCTGTTCAAAAGCCAGGAATTTAAGGATGCTCAGGTTTACACTCGGGTGAAACCTGATTCCACCTTTATAAGGCCCGATTGCACTGTTCCATTCAATGCGATAACCGCGATTGACCTGGACATCTCCCTTGTCATCTACCCAGGGTACCCTGAAAATAACTATTCTTTCCGGTTCTACCAATCTTTCCAGTATTTTTGCCTTCAGATATTTTGGATTTTCTTCAATTACAGGTAGTATTGATTCAACTACTTCCTCTACTGCCTGGTGAAATTCTACTTCACCAGGATTCCTGCTGATAACATAATTCATAAACTCGTTAATATTCATAAATTGTTTTTCCTCCTTCTAAATAAATATACATTAAAAAGTTACAGACATATAACTTATAGCGGCGCTACCTGTCGGGGAATACCATACTCATCCCATCCGCGTAACAGGTAATAATCTTTAAGCATAAACTCATACTCTTTTTTGGTAATTATATCTTTCCCATTATTGATCGGCTGATCATAAAAGCGTTTGGGTAGCATATCATCTTGTATGGTTGCTCCTTCACGCAGGTTAAATAACCTGGTCAGATTCTGGATTTTTCCGGAAATAAGATGCAGCTCCGCTGCGCTGTACCTTACCCCCGTTAGTAAGTGGAGAACAGTGATTAACTCTTCCCAGTGAATCAGATCCCTGTAAAAACGGCAGAATATCAGGCAGTCATAAATATTAAGACGATCTTCATAGTCGATGAACATGCGGGCTTTTCCTTCAATTTGACCGGGATCGATCATCCCGCTTAATTCAGGTTTATAAAAAGTCGAACGCAGGTGGCATGCCCCACGGTCGGATGTCCCGTAGGCTAATCCCATGCCTTTCAATACCCGCGGGTCATAACCTGCCGGTTCCAATCCCTTGACATGGATTGCAAAATTTTCCAACCCCAGTGTTTCTGCTGTCTTCCTGAGCCCATGTCGGAATATGGCTCCTTCATCTTCAATGTTAACTACCTTTTTCAAAAAACGGGCAATTGATTCAGCGTCACCGTATGAAGGGGCTTGGGACAGCAAACCTTTCAACCCTGCTTCAATAGCAAATGCCGCAATATTCCCGGCGCTAATAGTATCAATACCCCATCGATCACATAGATCATTCAGGTAAAGAATCTCTTCCATTTCAGTCAGGCAGCAAAGCCCTCCGAAGGAATAAATGGTTTCAAATTCGGGACCTTCAACAACTAAATCTTTATGCCTGCCGTGTAGAACTTTTGATAATTTTCCGCAGGCAAAAAAGCAGCGGTAACAGGCGCGTGATTTAACCTCCATCGATTCCTGCATGTATTCTGCGCTTATGGTTTCCCAGCCCGGAAGCGATCCTTCAGACCAGTAACGGGTAGGAAAACAGCCGGCATTATTGGTAACTGCAACCAGTGCCGGGGTTCCTTTGCGGCGATATAACTGGGCAGCAGGTGAATCCTTGTGGTTTTGGTAAAAACGTTGATTCCACTCCTTCAGGCCTTCCTCATCTGCGATAGAAGCTTTTGTATTACCGCTAAATACAATACCTTTCAGGTTTTTCGATCCCATGACCGCCCCGAGCCCTGTTCTTCCGGCACTGCGCCAGCGGTTGTTTTTAATACAGGCAAAGGGCAGCATTTTTTCCCCGGCCGGCCCGATAACCAATGCCTGGGCATTTTTCAATCCGGTATCTTTTAAGAGAATTTCTTCTGCTTCATAGGATTCCCTGCCCCATATCTCCTCAGCGCTAAAAAAACTCACACCTTCTTCTGAAATGCTGATATAACAAGGTTTGGGTGATTTGCCTGAGATAATCAGGGCATCGTATCCTGTTCTTTTCATCAGGGGAGGCAAATGGCCACCACTGTATGATTCTGCATAAAGCCCCGTTGCGGGAGATTTGCTGAACACACCATATCTGCTCGCCGGTGAAAGAACGGTGTCAACTGCCGGACCGGTTGTGAAGATCAGTAAATTGTCAGCAGAAAGAGGATCGACTTCCGGTGGCAGCATTTTCAACAGCAGGTAACTGCCCAGGCCTTTACCACCGATATAGTTTTTATAAATGTCTTCACCGATACCCTTTTCGGTAATATCTGATTTGCTCAAGTCTATTAACAGCAGTTTACCGTGTGACCCATACAAGAGATCAGCGACCTCCCTGCTCCTCTGCAATAGCGTTTTCAAGGATATCGAGACCCCTGTTCAGCTGATCTGCAGGGATATTTACCGGCATTAACAACCTGACAACATTGCTGAAAATACCGGCTGTAATAATGATCAGGCCCTGATCATGGCAGCGCTTGATAATCGCTTTTGCTGCTTCAGGTGCCGGTTCTTTGGTTTTGCGATCCTTAACCAACTCAATTGCCTGCATTGCCCCCAACCCGCGGTGTTCACCGATAAGCGGGAACTTTTCTTTCATGTCTTCCAACCGCTCAGAAGTTATTTTCCCGGTTTCCATAGCCTTGCTTTCAATATCTTCTTTTTCAGCTATATCCAGAACTGCCAGTGATGCAGCACAACCAAGAGGATTACCTCCATATGTTCCACCTATTTCTCCCGGTCCGGCTGCATCCATTACCTCAGAGCGACCGGTCAGGGCGCTGATTGGAACACCACCGGCCAGAGATTTTGCCATTGTAATCAGATCGGGAGTCACATCAAAATAGTAACTGGCCAATTTGGGACCTGTTCGGTAAAAACCTGATTGGATTTCATCAAGAATCAACAGAACATCGTTCCGTTTGCAGATATCCTGCAGTACTTTGAAATAGCCCTGCGGAGGGACAATGAAACCGCCTTCACCCTGGACAGGTTCGGCAATAACAGCAGCTACATTATCGGCAGTACACTCTACAGCGAAGAACTGCTCAAGATAACGAGCACAATGCAGATCACATCCAGGATAAGTAAGCCCGAATCGACAGCGATAACAATAAGGTGCCGGTATTTTATAAACATCCGGTGCGAATGGTCCAAACCCGTACTTGTAAGGCTTGACCTTGGAAGTAAGGGTCATTGCCATCAGGGTCCGGCCATGAAAAGCACATTCCAGGGAAACAATGGCTGTTTTCCTGGTGAACCGGCGGGCTAATTTAACCGAGTTTTCAACAGCTTCGGCTCCACTGTTAAAAAATGCAGTCTTTTTAGGGAAATCACCCGGTGTCAGTTTGTTCAATCGGGCGGCGAGCTGAACATAAGGCTCATACATGGCAACCATGAAACAGGTATGCAGGTAATGATCAGCCTGGTTCTTTATCGCCTCCACCACTGCAGGATGATTATGGCCAAAGTTAACTACGCCGATCCCGCTTGCAAAATCTAAAAATTCATTTCCATCAACATCGGTAACCATTGCACCCCTGGCTTCTTTGATGAATGTAGGGAGCACGTAAGATATTCCCCTGGCTACATTTTCATCACGTAAAGCCAGAAGCTCGCGCGCTTTTGGTCCCGGTTCAAATGAAACCACCCTTCCTTGATGATCGCTCATTGTTAGTCCCCTTTCCTGAATCTGTATAAATATATTTTTAATATAATATAGCAATTGCTATGCCAATAGCTTCGAACTGAAGGCAGCATCTAGAGAATTATAGAATCCTTTAATATAAGATATATTCAGGTATATAGCTCGGAATGTTAATAAATTCAAGCAAAAGAAAAACCTATTTGATGCATTATTGCATCAAAGTAATGCGTTTTTACATTAAAACGCATTACTTTGATCTCTCTAAAGCTGTCAAGAACTTTTTAAGCAAATATATTTGCCGGAAACGGGCATTAAAACCGCAATTTATACTTTTTAAATTTGCGGACGATCGTTGACTGATCTACACCGAGCATTTCAGCAATTTCATAAGTATTCCTGCAGCGGTGCATAGTATCTGCAAGCAGATCTTTTTCTGCAGCCTCCCTGGCTTCCCGGAGAGAAGGTGCTGCGTTTTTCGGTTTAATCCTGCTTTCACTTTTACCTGAATCGCTGAGGATATGATCCGGCAAATCCTCAACACCTATTTCAGTCCCTTCAACAACGATAACAAGCCGTTCCACCAGGTTTTCCATTTCCCGGATATTACCCGGCCAATGATACTTTTTAAAATATTTAATCACCTCCGGGTTGATCATTTTCTGCTGCTGATACCGCTGATTCAGCATTTCTAAAAAGAGTTCTGTAAGAGGCCTGATATCTTCTAACCGTTCTCGAAGAGGAGGAACATGCAGAGGAATCACATCGAGGCGAAAGAAAAGATCTTCACGAAACCTGCCTTCTTCAACCATCTTTGTTATATCCCTGTTTGTTGCTGCAATGAAACGTAGATCAAGTTTTATTTCTTTGGTTCCACCAACCCGGCAGATCATGCCTTCCTGCATGACATGCAGCAGCTTAACCTGCAGGGAAAGGGGTAGTTCAGTTATCTCGTCCAAAAAAAGTGTTCCTTTATTGGCCAGTTCAAGCTTACCTATTTTCCCTTCACGAAGAGCTCCAGTGAATGCACCTCCTGCATAACCAAAAAGTTCACTCTCCAGCAGGTTTTCCGGTATTGCCCCGCAATTGACAGTAGTAAAAGGTTTTGCATTTCTGGGACTGCAGCTGTGAATATATCGCGCCACCATACCTTTTCCTGAGCCCGACTCTCCAGTCAGCAGCACCGTTGATTCTACATCAGCAATTCGCCGGGCTATTTTAATCAATTCCTGCATAGTGCTGCTTTTAGCAACAATCTCATTCTTCCTCAGGTAACCCTGCCTGAGCTCGACCAACTCCTGTTGATAACGATTTTTTAAAAGTTCTGCTTCCTCCAGTTGTCTCTTAAGGTTGTTCAGCCTGGTTATATCCCTGGTATTCACAACAACCCTGAATAGCGTATTGTCTTCATTAAATGCAGGTGTCCCGGTGGCCAACAGCTTACGTCCGTCACGTTTCGACTGAATTACTGTCTGTGCGCTTCCTTTCTCAATAACCATCCTTGTTACAGAAGGGAAAAATACTTTTTTATCTACCAGTTCATCTACAGACTTTCCAAGCACATCGGATAGTTTAACCCCAAAATTTTCTTCAAATATGGAATTTGCCCGGAGAATTATACCATTGCCATCGGCGACAAGAATTTCGTCAGAGGAAAAATTGATAACTGCATCAAGCTCTCGTTCCAGCGCCGAATATAAGTGAGCATAATATTTAATAATTGATTCCGGAGTGATCACTCCTTCAATCTCTCCATCTTTATCCAGAACTGCCAGGATCCCGTGCTTTTCTATCTTTTCCCCGATTTCAACAAGATCGTCATCGTCATTGGCTACCGGTAGCGGTTTCAACTCAAAATCAGATACTTTCAGATCGCTGTGTTTTTCTTTATTTGTAAGGGTGTGAATAATTGAGTGAGGGGTTATGATTCCTTTTCTTTTTCCTTTATCAAGAGTAAACAGCATCTCGGTATGTAAACTCTTCAAAACAGCAAAAAAAGCCTCTGCCGATTCTTCCCTCTCGACACAAGATAGTTTTTTTATCAGATAATCATTGATTCTGGCCATAAATATCCTCTTTTTAAGTCAGATCAAAAGTAATGTAATAAAAAAACAACCTGTTTGTAATATTCCTGTAATGTTAAGGTTTTATAATGAATGTGAGTTGACCCCCTCTTTTTATATATATCACTGGGCGCAGTTCATATGAACTGCGTCTTCTTTTTATTTTAATTATGGCCAAGCTAAAGGGGCAGGTTGACAATAATATCCTGCTCGCTTATCATTCTATCAAAATATGATGGCCGGTGGTAGTATGGATTATCAAGACAAAAAATATTGCTTACTTGATGACAAAAAGCTGGAAGCAGAAAAAATTTTATATTACAGGACAGTCGACTCAACAAGCCTTGCTATACACAGAAATGCGGCACTAAGTGAAAATTATTATACTGTTGTTGCTGAAGAACAAAATAAAGGAAGAGGCAGGCGCGGTAGGGACTGGTTCTCACCTCCTGGCTGCGGCCTCTGGTTTTCTATTCTTTTAAAACCCTCTATGCTAAAACCGGAAAATGCTCAGGCAATAACATTAATAACGGGAGCAGTAATAGCTAATCACTTGAATGAAAAATATGAGATCTCTTCAACCATAAAATGGCCTAATGATCTGATTCTCAACGGGAAAAAACTGGGCGGGATTTTAACTGAAATGAAAGGGTATCAGACAAAAATTGACTACATAGTTGCTGGAATTGGCTTAAATGTAAATCAAAAACCTGCTGATTTTCCCGAACTGTTAAAACCTCTGGCAACTTCACTTTTTATCGAAACCGGCAGGTTATTTGACAGGACAGAACTGCTGATTTCAATCAGAAAAGCACTGTTAAAAGCTTATGAAATTTTTTACCGACAGGGTTTCGCACCATTTCACAATTTATGGCTCGAGCTAAATGAAACTACCGGAAAAATTATCACCCTGATCTGGTCCGGCAAATCACTAACCGGCAAAGTGATCGATCTTAGTGAAAATGGTTCGCTTGTTGTGGAAGATGAACATGGTTTCATCCACAACGTAAACTACGGAGAAATAAAAAACTGACAGGAGTAACCGCGATGTCATTAACAAGATTAATAATCTGTGCCATGTTTACTGCTTTAATTGCCATCCTGGCCCAGATCGCCATTCCTCTTCCTTTCAGCCCGGTGCCGTTTACCGGTCAGGTGATCGGGGTGCTGGCGACCGCAGTTCTTCTGGGGAGCAAATCAGGTTTGCTGGTCATTTCAGCCTACCTGCTCCTGGGAGCAGCCGGAGCCCCGGTTTTTTCCCTGACCAGGGGTGGAATCTACATTCTGACCGGTCCAACCGGCGGCTATTTATGGGGTTTTATCCCTGCAGTATATTTTTGCGGAAAAATCATTGAAAGTTCAGAACAACCAAACCAATACCGTACTGCTGCCGCAATGCTTACGGCTCTCTTTTTCATCTACCTGGTTGGAGGAATCCAACTCGGATTAATAATGGGATACAACTTTAGACAGGTTTTACTATTGGGTATCGCCCCCTTTATCCCTTTTGACCTTTTTAAAGCATTTCTGGCTGCTGTTTTAAGCATACAGATCAAAAAAAGCCTGTATCAAAACAGGCTGGAACACATTCTGAAAAAGTGATAGATATCTAAACTATAAACTTAATTAACGACCTCTTCCCAGGCCAGGATAGCTGCGCCTAACGCACCGGCTATCTGCGGCTCCGGTGGTACAATTATACTTGTATTCAGTTTTTCATTCAGAGCTTCCACCACAGCTGCGTTTTTGGCTACACCGCCGGTAATCATCACCCTTTCCATAAGGCCAACCCGATGGACAAGTCCAGCAGTACGATCGGCTATCGACTGGTGCAAACCCCGGGCGATATCTTCCCTGTTAAGCCCCTGGGCAATAAGCGAAACTACCTCTGATTCAGCAAAAACCGTGCACATACTGCTGATTGAAACGGTATTTTGAGCCCGGCTGCTCAATCCGGCAAGCCCTTCGAGTTCCACTTCCAGGGCATTGGCCATTACTTCCAGAAATCTTCCGGTTCCTGCTGCGCACTTATCATTCATGGCAAAATCGATCACTTTGCCTTCTTCGTTAAGCCTGATAACCTTCGAGTCCTGTCCTCCGATATCAATTATAGTCCGAATATCGGGGTCCCAATAATGGGCGCCCCGTCCATGGCAGGTTATTTCAGTGATTCTTTTGTCAGCATAATCGATACTTATTCTGCCGTAGCCGGTTGCAACAATATACGCCAGGGCATCCTTCCTCATACCTACCTTGTTCAAAACTTCCTCCAGCGCTTTTTCAGCAGCAAGCTTGCTGTTAGAACCTGTAGGGCGGATTATATAATCAATTATTTCACCCTGCTCAAAAATAACCACTTCTGCGGATAGTGAACCGATATCAATACCTGCAACTGGCATAATCCACCTCTTCTAGTCAGAAAATACTTTTATACGTAAACTTATAAGTAATTTCATTTTGGCAGCAGATCGGTAATTGACTTCCAAAGCTGATCACGCCCGTCTCCGGTTTTTGCAGAGAAAGTCAGCAGTGTTTCCTGCTCAAAAAATCCAAGGCTTTTCCTGATCAGGGATAACTGTTTGTTCAATGCATTTCGGGATAGCTTGTCTGCCTTGGTAGCCACAGTAATAGTCCTTATACTGTGCGCACGCAGCCAGGCTGACATCAGTCTGTCATCCTCTGTCGGTTCGTGACGGCAGTCTATAAGATGCAGGCAGCCGTATAGATTGATCCTGCCGGAAAGATACTCTTCTATGATTGGAGCCCATCTTTCTCTTTCATGCTTGGAAACCTTGGCATAGCCATATCCCGGGAGATCAACGAAACAGAACTTATTATTAACAAGGTAAAAATATAGACCTCTGGTCTTGCCCGGAGTCGCACTGGTGCGGGCTAAATTCTTTCTATTGATCAGTTTGTTGATTAATGACGATTTACCCACATTGGAACGGCCGATAAATGAAAACTCCGGCAGTTCCCATTGGGGGAAATCTTTAATGCTGTATGCTGAAGATTTAAGTTCAACCTGGTTGATTCTCATTTATCTACCCTTCTTCAACCGGTTTGGCCAAAGCAATTTCCAGAACCTGATCCATATGTTCAACCATTCTAACTTCAACTTTTCGCCGTACATTTTGCGGTATATCACTGAGGTCTCTGCGATTTTCTTCAGGTATGATCATATATTTAATACCCGCCCTGTGCGCGGCCAGCATTTTCTCCTTGATACCGCCAATCGGCAGCACTCTTCCCCGCAGAGTTATCTCTCCGGTCATGGTGACATCCTTTCGTACAGGTATTTTTGTCAAAGCAGATGCGAGAGCGGTTGCCATGGCAATTCCTCCCGACGGACCATCTTTCGGGATCGCTCCCTCGGGAACATGGATATGGATATCATTCTTTTCATAAAAGTCTTCGTCCAGTCCCAGTGCCTTTGAACGGGTTCGAATATAGCTCATAGCGGCTTTCGCTGATTCCTGCATCACATCCCCCAACTGCCCGGTAAGAATCATATTGCCTTTACCCTTCATCAGGGTAATCTCAATTGACAGAAGATCTCCGCCTGTTTCTGTCCAGGCCAAACCTGTGGCGACGCCTACTTCATCTTCTTTTTCGGCAGACCCATACCGATAACGGGGAACACCTAAATATTTCTGGATATTCTGCCGGGTAAGCTTGATTCGCTTCTCTCGATCTTTCGCTACTTCCCGGGCAACTTTTCTGCAGATCGTAGAAATACTCCTCTCAAGGTTTCTCACTCCGGCCTCCCTGGTATATTCCCTGATCAACTTACGTACAGCTTCCTCAGACAGTTCCAGGTTTTCTACTTTTAAACCATGTTCTTCAAGCAGCTTGGGTATGAGATGTCGTTTTGCAATCTGCACTTTATCTTCCTCAGTATACCCCGGGATATAGATCAACTCCATCCTGTCGAGAAGGGCACGGGGTATATTGTATGTTGTATTTCCGGTTGTGATAAACATTACATGAGAAAGATCATAAGGCAGTTCAATGTAATGGTCGCTAAAGTTTGAATTCTGTTCCGGATCCAGGACTTCCAGAAGTGCGGAAGATGGATCGCCCCTGAAGTCAGTTGACATCTTATCAATTTCATCCATCAGAAAAACCGGGTTGATCGACTTGGCCTGACGCATCCCCTGAATTATCCGACCAGGAAGAGCCCCGATATAAGTGCGACGATGACCCCTGATTTCTGCTTCATCCCTTACACCACCAAGCGAAATACGGACAAATTTACGTTCCAGCGCCCGTGCCACTGATTTTGCAAGTGAAGTTTTCCCTACACCGGGAGGTCCAACAAGGCACAAAATTGGCCCTTTCAATTTTTCCGTTAACTGGCGGACTGCCAGGTATTCAATGATTCTTTCTTTAACTTTCTCCAGACCGTAATGGTCTTCGTCCAGTATTTCTTCCGCCCGATCAAGATCAAGACGATCTTCAGTGGCCTCAACCCAGGGCAGCTCAAGCAACCAGTCCAGATAGGTTCTGATTACCCCACCTTCAGCAGAAGCAGGCGGCATCTTCTCCAAACGATCAGCTTCTTTTAGCGCTTTTTCGGCAACTTCTTCCGGTAGTTCAGTTTCAGCAATTTTTTCACGGTATTCATCTGCCTCGGCCATCCGCTCATCTTTTTCGCCCAATTCCTGCTGAATTGCCCTCATCTGTTCCCGAAGGTAGTACTCCTTCTGTGTTTTTTCCATCTGTCTGCGTACCCTGAGACTGATCCTCCGTTCGATTTCAATAATCTCAATTTCCCGGCTGATCATATCATTGAGCTTCTCAAGACGCTGCAGAGGTTCTATAGCTTCCAGGATATCCTGCTTTTGCTCTATTTTCATGCTCAGGTGTGATGCAATAATATCCGCAAAACGCCCCGGGTCATTAATATCTGCTACTGCCGCCAGTGTTTCCGGGGGCACCTTCCTGCCAAGTTTTGTATATTTTTCAAACTGAGTTAGCATGGTCCGCATCTGGGCTTCTATCTCGGGTGTCACCTTGTCATCATCGTTGATCTCTCTGATTTCAGCTTTTATATATTTGTTGCCGGCTTCAAGTTTCTCGAGACTGGCTCTTGATAAACCTTCAACCAAAACACGGATTGTTCCACCCGGTAGTTTTACCATCTGCTTTACCAGGGCAATAGTACCGATAGGATATAAATCGTCAATCGCCGGTTCGTCCATCTTGGAGTCTTTCTGGGCAACCAGGAAAATCCGGGTATCTTTTAGCATTGCCTGATCTAGCGCTGTGATTGATTTTTCCCTGCCTACATCAAGGTGCAGTACCATATTGGGAAATACCAGGACGCCTCTTAAAGGCAGAACAGGTAATTTTTCTTTTTTCGACATTTAGTTTAACCACCTTTGCTTTAAAAATATAAAGCGAGAAGCTCGTGTTTTTCTGTATTTGCTTCTCGCTTAATTATACCTTAAAAACCAATCAGATAAACTACTGTATAAATAGTTTGCTTCCCGTCAGGCTGTTTCTTCTTTCTTTTTACGTTTTTCACGGGTTACCAGGATCGGAGCTTCACAGTTAAGTACCACATCCCTGGTTATTACACACCGCTCAATATCGTCACGGGAAGGAAGATCAAACATAACATCAAGCAAAACTTCCTCAAGTATGGCACGCAGACCCCTTGCCCCGGTATTACGCTTCATTGCTTCTTCCGCAATAGCCTGGAGGCAGTTATCTTTAAATTCGAGTGCTACCCCATCCAGTTCAAAAATTTTCTGGTACTGCTTGGTTAACGCATTACGCGGCTCCTTTAGAATTCTGACAAATGCTTCCATGTCCAGAGGATCGAGGGTTGCAATAACCGGTATCCGGCCGACAAATTCGGGTATCAGGCCATATTTCAACAGATCCTGAGGTAATATCTGTTTCAGAATTGCACCCAGGTTTTTATCATCGCTTGATACTACCTCGGCACCGAAACCGATCCCTCTTTTCCCGACCCGGTTCTGAATGATTTTTTCCAGACCATCGAAGGCACCCCCACAGATAAACAGAATATCCGTTGTGTCAATCTGCATAAATTCCTGATGTGGGTGCTTGCGCCCACCCTGGGGTGGAACGCTGGCTACTGTCCCTTCAAGAATTTTCAGCAAAGCCTGCTGGACTCCCTCGCCTGATACATCGCGGGTAATTGAAGGATTATCTGTCTTGCGGGCGATTTTGTCGATCTCGTCAATGTAAATAATGCCTTTTTCCGCTTTTTCCAGATCATAATCGGCCGCTTGGATTAACTTCAACAGAATGTTCTCTACATCTTCACCAACATAACCTGCCTCGGTCAGTGAAGTAGCATCGGCAATTGCAAAAGGCACGTTCAGGATACGCGCCAGAGTTTGTGCCAGCAGTGTTTTTCCAACTCCGGTAGGGCCAACCAGAACTATATTACTTTTCTGGAGTTCGACATCATCCATTTTCTGGCCTGCATTAACCCGCTTGTAATGATTATATACTGCCACTGAAAGAGTCTTCTTTGCCTCTTCCTGGCCGATTACATACTGATCGAGAACATCTTTAATATCCTGCGGCTTCGGCAGTTCAACAAAACCTAATTCCGGTTCTTCACCGATTTCTTCTTCAATAATTTCATTGCATAACTCAATACACTCATCGCAAATATAGACTCCCGGACCGGCAACCAGCTTACGGACCTGCTCCTGGGTTTTTCCGCAAAATGAGCACTTTAACTGCCCTTTTTCTTCGTTAAATTTAAACATCGCGAGAGTTCACCTCGTCTCCGCTTCTAAGTTCCTAAGTTCTGTTAACCAAGATCTCGTCAACCAAACCGTATTTTTTTGCATCTTCAGCAGACATGAAGAAGTCACGATCCGTATCCCTGGCAATAGTTTCCACAGGTTGACCTGTATTGTCAGCCAGAATCTGATTCAGGGTTTCCCTGATCTTCAGGATCTCTCTGGCATGTATCTCTATATCGACTGCCTGCCCCTGGGCTCCTCCAGCCGGTTGGTGCAGCATAATCCTCGAATTTGGCAGGGAAAAACGTTTCCCCTTTTCACCTGCAGCAAGCAAAACTGCTCCAAAGCTGGCGGCCAATCCTACACAAATGGTTGATATGGATGGTTTAACATAATGCATGGTGTCATATATGGCCATACCGGCATGCACCGAACCGCCGGGAGAGTTTATATATAGGTTTATGTCCTTCTTCGGATCCTCTGATTCAAGGAATAGCATTTGAGCGACGACCAAATTTGCTACATTGTCATCAATTACACTGCCTAGAAATATAATTCTATCTTTCAGCAAACGTGAGTAAATATCATAGGCTCTTTCACCACGGCTAGTCTGTTCAACAACCATCGGAACTAAAACACTCATCGTTTAACCTCCCTGCAATATTTAAGACTTGATTACTATATTACTCTTCAGTTTTTTCTTCAGCAACTACTTTCTTCTTTTTGGCCGGTGTTTTTGAAGGCTTTTTAGCTGTCTTTTCAGGAGTTGATGCCTTCTTCTTCGTTACTTTTTTTGCCCCTGCTGCCTTTGGTTTTGATGGTTTCTTCTTTTTAACTTTCTTAATTTTAGCTTCAGCAACCAGCAAATCTATTACTTTTCGTACGCGAAGCTCTTCCCGAATAACAGGCAATCTGCCCTGCTTTTCAAGAAGTTCTTTAATCCGCTCCGCTTCGTCATTATAACTTTCAGCAATTGATACGATTTTAGCTTCTAATTCGCTGTCATCTATGGAAATTCCTTCTTTTTTCGCGATTGCATCAAGCACCAGGTTGGCCTTGGCTCGCATCTCTGCTTCCTCTAACCGATCAGCCCGCAGATCATCCATAGTCTTTCCTGAAAGCTGAACAAACTGATCCAGGCTCATTCCCTGGTAGCGGAGATAATTCTCCAAGTCTCCCAGCATCCGGTCCACCTGACGATCGATCAGTATTTTCGGTACTTCAACTGTTGAAACTTCAGTAACTTTTTGAATTAGCGATTCCTCAAGCTTTGATTTAGATTGCTCCTCAGCATTTTTCAATAGTTTTTCTTTAAGATCCGCTTTCATATCTTCCAGTGATTCAAACTCACTAACTTCCTTGACAAATTCATCATCCAGTTCGGGAAGCTGCTTTTCTTTTATCTGCTTGACCCTGACTTTGAATGATGCATCTTTACCGGCCAACTGCTCCTGGCTATAGTCTTCGGGAAATTTAACTTTAACATCAACTTCCTCATCAAGACCCACCCCTACCAACTGTTGTTCAAATCCGGGGATGAAAGAGTTAGAACCAAGCTCCAGTGAATAATTTTCTGCTTCTCCTCCTTCAAAAGCCTCTCCTTCAATATAGCCCTTGAAATCAAGTGTAACCAGATCTCCTTCTTTAGTCCGCCCCTCTTCACGGGGGACCAGCCGGGCATTTTGCTCCCTCAGCATGTAAAGGTGGTGATCGATCTGTATATCATCGACTTCAGCTTCTTCCTGCTCGGCCTCAAGGCCACGGAATTCACCAAGGTCTACATCCGGTAGGATTTCAACTACAGCATTAAAAAGCAGTTCTTTTCCCTCTTCAATCTGCACTAATTCAAAATCGGGATGGTTGATCGGATCCAGGCCTGTTTCTTCTATTGCTGCTTCGTAAGCCTCAGGTACCAGTATTTCCAGCGCTTCTTCATGAAAAATTTCCGGTCCGAATCGAGATTCCAAAATCCTGCGCGGTACTTTACCCTTGCGAAAACCAGGCAGATTTATATCTTTTACCACTTTGCGGTATGCTTTGGCCAGAGCGGTATCAACATCAGGTGATGCTACCTCTATTTCCAACTTTACCTTGCTATTCTCAATTTTTTCCCATTTTTTGAGCATTTCCTTTCCTCTCCTTACCATAAAAAGTTAAATCTGAAACGATTATTATCCAGGTTAAATTGCAAAATACGCCTCTGTGCTGGGCAATAATAAAAACGCCTAAACACAGGCGCCAAAAGCAATAATATATTACCATATAAAAAAAATAGATACAACAGTTACAAATAATTGCGATAACTCTTGCTTATTATTTCAAAATAATATACAATAACTGAAAACGAATGAGTATTCATTCACTATGCGGGAGGCAAATTTGGCCAGACGGACCGGAGATAAATACCAGGTTATTTTGGAAGCAGCAGTAAAAACCTTTGCCAAAACCGGTTATCACCGTACCCGGGTGGCAGACATTGCCCGTGAGGCCGGAGTTGCCGATGGAACCGTCTATATCTATTTTAAAAATAAAGAAGACCTGTTAATTTCTCTTTTCCAAAACCTGATGAACAATTTTGTAAGTGGACTTCGCTCTGAACTTGTACACTGCTCTTCTGCAGATCAAAAGTTAAGTTCCATTATAAATTACCATCTGACAACCCTGGGGCAGAAACATGACCAGGCAAGGGTAACCCAAATTGAGCTAAGACAGATCGATAAAACAATTAACGAAGGAATTTCAAAACCGCTGATGAACTACTTTCGACTGATCGAGGAGGTGATCGAGGAAGGAAAGAATGAAGGTCTTTTCAGAATTGGCTTGAATACCAGGACAGCCAGAAAAGTTATATTCGGTGCAATCGATGAAGTTGTAACCTGTTGGGTCATGTCAAGCAAACCTTACGACCTGACCGAACTTAGAAAACCTGTATTCGACCTGCTGCTGAGAGGACTGCATTAAACATAAACAATCTCTCCGCCGTTATCGAATCCTATTTAATGTCAGAAGGAGGTATTTTAATGGCCTTGAAAGAAATTCGTAAGGCTGCTGTTTTAGGTGCCGGAGTTATGGGTGCCACCATTGCTGCCCACCTCGCCAACGTGGGAATTCCGGTTTACCTGCTTGATATTGTCCCCCGTGAGCTGCTTCCGGAGGAAGAGAAAAAAGGTTTAACCCTTAACAGTCCGGAAGTTCGCAATCGCTTGTCTGCAAGTGGCAAGGAAGCCCTGCTCAAACAAAAACCTGCTCCACTATACCGCCAGTCAACTATAGAACTGATCACACCCGGTAACTTCGAAGATGATATGGCGAAGCTCAAAGATGTTGACTGGATAATTGAAGTAATCGTCGAAAATATGGATATCAAGAAGAAGGTATTCAAGCAGGTTGAAGAAAACTGGGCTCCTGGGACGATTGTTTCCTCAAACACTTCGGGTCTCTCCATTAACGAAATGGTATCAGAGAATTCAGCTGAATTTCGCAAGTACTTTTTGGGAACTCACTTTTTTAACCCACCCCGTTATATGAAATTATTAGAAATTATCCCCTGTAAAGAAACAACGGATGAAGTCCTGAAGTATATGCACCGCTTCTGTGAGAAAGTACTCGGCAAAGGTGTGGTTTTTGCCAAGGATACCCCGAATTTCATAGCCAACAGAATCGGTACTTTCGGTGGGGTATATGCTGTCAAGTTAATGTTAGAAGAAAAAATGACTGTTGAAGAAGTCGATACCATTACCGGGCCGCCAATGGGACGACCCAAAATGGCTTCTTTCCGTTTACTTGATCTTGTCGGGTTAGATACTTTTTGTCATGTTGCACGTACAGTATATGAAAAAACAACAAATCCGGAAGAAAAGGAAGTATTCAATATACCAGAACTACTACAAAAAATGGTTGATGGCAAGATGTTGGGAGATAAAACGAAACAGGGTTTCTATAAAAAAGTTAAGGGTGAAGCCGGTTCTGAAATATTTGTCCTAGATTATGAAAATATGGAATACCGGCCAAAAGAGAAACCACGCTTCGAAATTCTTGGCAAAACCAAACATGAAGAGTTGGTTACCGGTTTTAAGATGCTCATCGACTCAGATGATAAGGCTGGAAAATTTGCCTGGAATTTAACCAAAAAACAGCTGCTATACAGTGCTTCAATGATACCAGAAATATCGGATGACATAGTTAACGTCGATCGGGCAATAACCTGGGGATTCAATCATAAATTAGGACCATTTGAAACCTGGGATGCCATCGGAGTCAGGGAAAGTGTAGAACGGATGAAGAATGAGGGTGAAAATATACCGGCAAATGTGGTAGAAATGCTCGAAAAAGGCTTCGAGAGTTTTTACATGGAAGATGAAACAGGCAAACGATCCTACTATGATTTCGCCAGTAAAAACTACAAACCCGTTCCGGTCAGTCCGGAAATTATCAGCCTGCCTGCTCTGAAAAAACAGGGCAAACTGATAATCGGCAATGATGATGCCAGCCTGATCGATATGGGTGATGGAGTATGCTGTTTAGAAATGCACAGCCCTCGCCAGGCTGCCTCACCCATGTTCATTGAAATGGTTCACCAGGCTGTAGAAGAAGCCCAGAAAAACTATATTGGCATGGTAGTCGGCAATCAGGAATCGAACTTCTGTGTTGGTGCAAATGTTGCTTTGATCATGATGGCTGCCCAGGGTGGAGAATGGGAAATGCTGGAAAGTGCTATTAAGTCGGGACAGGATGCCTTTATGGCCATCAAGTACTCAAAAATCCCTGTGGTCGGAGCACCTTTCCAGATGACCTTAGGCGGAGGCATGGAAATAGTGCTGCACTGCGACCGGATCCATGCTGCAGCAGAAACCTACATGGGGCAGGTTGAAATGGGTGTCGGCATTCTGCCCGGTTGGGGCGGCAATAAAGAGCTGTTGATACGTTTTACTGAAGGATTGAGGGATGACACCAAGGTAGACAGGCTACCTTATGTTCAAAAAGCTTTCGAAGCTATAGCTATGGCCACCGTTGCAACCAGTGCCCGCCATGCCCAGGAACTGGGTTTCCTCAGGCCAACGGATAAAGTTACCGTTAATCAGGATTACCTGCTCCATGATGCAAAAAACACAGTACTGGCCATGGTTCTTGAAGGTTATGAACCGCCGCGTCCGAAACCGATTAAGGTTATCGGCGAATATGGCCTGGCCGCATTCAAAGCGGGTGTTCAGAACATGTTCTGGGGCGGCTACATTAGTGAACATGATATGAAAATAGCAAACGAAATAGCGTTTGTCCTCTGTGGCGGCAATATTAAACCTGATTCTCTGGTCAGTGAACAATACCTGCTGGATATTGAAAGAGAAGCATTCTTGCGGCTTGTTGGTGAGGAGAAAACACATGAGCGAATCAGCCATATTCTCACAACAGGCAAGCCCTTGAGGAATTAAAGGAGGAGGTAACCAGTATGAAAGAAGCTGTAATTGTTTCCAGTGTCAGGACCGCAGTTGGCAGGGCTCCAAAAGGTTCACTGCGCTTTACCCGTCCCGATTATATGGGATCGGTAGTAGTTAAAGAAGCTGTCGCCAGAGCCAAGGGGCTGGATCCTGCTGAAATAGAAGATGTTATTCTTGGCTGTTCCTTCCCCGAAGCTGAACAGGGCATGAACCTGGGCAGGATTGTTGCCCTGCAGGCAGGTTTACCCGATAGTGTTCCGGGTCAGACTGTAAACCGCTTCTGCTCATCGGGACTGCAGTCAATCGCTCTGGCTGCTGAAAGGATCATGTGCGGTTTTGCTGATGTTATTGTCGCCGGTGGAGTCGAAAGTATGAGCATCGTTCCCATGGGCGGCAACAAACTGGCTCCCAGCCCTGAGCTTGTAGATAACCACATCGAAACCTACACCCCTATGGGCATAACCGCAGAAAACGTTGCACAGAGGTTTAATATATCCCGCGAAGATCAGGATAAATTCGGGCTTACCAGCCATCAGAAAGCAACAGCAGCGATCAAAGAAGGACGTTTCAAGGATGAGATTGTTCCTTTGAAAATTATCGACCGATATGTAGACTCCGATAACAAGATTGCGGAAAAAGAGTCAATCTTCGAAGTCGATGAAGGAGTCCGTCCGGACACAACTCTTGAGGCGCTATCCAAACTTCGTCCGGCATTTCACGTTAAGGGTAGTGTTACAGCGGGCAATTCATCACAAACAAGTGATGGCGCCGCTGCCGCTGTGGTCATGTCTGCTGAAAAGGCAGCCGCAATGGGCCTTAAACCAATTGCCGTATTCCGCGGTTTTGCAGTCGCCGGGTGTCCGCCGGAAATAATGGGGATCGGTCCGGCAGTGGCCATTCCAAAGCTGATGGAACTGACCGGTAAAAAAATTGCAGATATCGGCCTTTTTGAATTAAATGAAGCTTTCGCTTCCCAGGCTCTCTACTGTATGCGTGAACTGGATCTCAATCCGGATATTGTAAACGTTAACGGTGGGGCAATTGCCCTGGGACACCCCCTGGGCTGCACCGGAGCAAAGCTCACTGCCACGTTATTACATGAAATGCTGCGCCGCAAAACAAAATATGGCGTAGTTTCAATGTGCATCGGCGGAGGTATGGGAGCAGCCGGATTATTCGAGCTTGCATAAATAACAACCGCTTTTTCACTGGGTAATTACATTAAACCAAGGTTTTATAATTTCTGGGGACACCTTATTAAAAGGTGTCCCCTCTTTATTCTTTATGATATTATTTTATGTAAGGAGGGTATAATGACACCTTTTGAAGAGTTAAAAAAGCGATTAACCAAATTAAAAGCAGAGATGAAAAAAGCTGATGTTGCCGCAGCCCTGATCATTCAACGAGCCGATCTTTTTTATTTCAGCGGAACCGGTCAAAACGCCCATCTTTTTATACCGTTAGATGGAGAACCTTCACTTATTGTCCGGAAGTCGTTAACCCGGGCCAGGGAAGAAAGCTCTTTGGAGAATGTAATCCCCTTTACCGGTTGGGACAAGCTGTTTGAATTAATCAACAGCGAAATTCCCGCGGGAAGCAGAATCGGCGTTGAAGCCGATGTTCTTCCCGCCAACCTTTACTTCCGTTACAAGAAATTGTTAAATGGGTTTCAGTTGGCAGATATCTCCATGCTAATCCGCCAGGTCAGATCTGTTAAATCCCCTCATGAAATAGAGTTGATGAAAAAGGCAGCCGATATCAGCCGCTCGGTTCTTGAACACGCCAAAGCTGTGATCAGAAAAGGAATGACAGAAATAGAATTAGCTTCCCTGCTGGAACAACACGCCCGCAAACTGGGCCATCAGGGCTCCGTACGGATGCGTGGCTTTAACCAGGAACTTTATTACGGTCATATTATGACCGGGGGAAATGCCGCTGCAGTTACCTTTTTCGATGGCCCGACCGGCGGTTCCGGATTGAATCCGTCTTTTCCCCAGGGAGCCGGTATTTCTATAATCAGCAACAACGAACCGATATTGGTTGATTTCGTGAGCGTATACGGCGGTTACATGGTTGATCAAACCCGTATATTCTCACTGGGTTCTCCATCACCGCATCTTGTAGAAGCATACAACCAGGCTTTAAAAATCAAGCACAGTTTAATCGAGATGGGAAAGCCGGGCACAGCCGCAAACCTTCTTTACGATAAAGCTGAAGAACTGGCCGCACAAGCCGGCCTGGCCAATCATTTTATGGGTTATGTTGAAAAAGTAAATTTCGTCGGTCACGGGGTAGGCTTGGAGTTAGATGAGCTCCCGGTAATCGCCAGGGGTGTTGATCACCTCCTGGAAGAAGGAATGGTTTTTGCCCTGGAACCAAAATTCATCTTCCCCGGTGAGGGCACAGTCGGTATAGAAGATACATTTGTTGTAGGCTGCAGCAAGCTGGAACAGTTGACTGATTATAGTGATCAGCTTGAAATACTTTGATTAAACAGATCTCACGGTATTAAATACAAATGGGGCGTTCACGATAACGAACACCCCTACTTGCATGTTCACAGATTTTTAGAACCGAACCGGTTCAATGATCAATATTTATCAGGTGCTGGGAAAACACCCGGAAACAAGCAGCAGACTTAGCAGCATAAGGGCTAAAAATAATAGATTAATTCTTCTCATTGACGCACCTCCCCAAATAATTAATAATATTAATAACACAAACACCATTAATTAGCAATCGTTTCTGGAGAATATTACTAATTAATTATGTAACCAAAAATAAATTGAAAAAAGATTTATGCCCCAAAACAAAACATTTTTAAAAGGCAAATATCTGTTCTACTCACAATATGCACAGGGTTATCCACAGGTAAATTCCTTTATACCTATGGACCGAACCAATTTTCCACAAAATTCGCCAGTGGTAACCATAACTTAGAGTTCAATTTCTTAAAAAATAGATGGCACAATAATTGATTTATCACTTAACATCTTTACTCATAAAAAAGAGGGAAAAAAAGAGGGAAAACAAAATAACTAGCGAATAATATTTAATTGGTAATATCTATATTTTTAATTTAAGGAGGCATCGGCATGGAGGTTAAAGTAAACGACGATTGCAGCGCCTGTGGCATCTGCGAGGATATCTGTCCTGAGGTTTTTGAACTTGGTGATGAAAAAGCTGAGGTGAAAGTAAACCCGGTTCCGGCAGAACATGAAGAAAAGGTTCGCGAAGCGGCTGAGGAATGCCCTACCGAATCGATTGAGATTTCCGAGTAAGTTAATCCTGCGTTATAATCATTCTAAGAACCCACTTGAGCGGTGGGTTCTTTTACTATCCTTGAAGAAGGAGTTTATTCTGTATTGAAGAATTGTTGCTGGGAAACAAAGAATTTCCGGAGAGGTCGGGTATATAAATTTGAAACTGCAGAAATTATTAGAAGCCGTTGATGTTTTGGATTCTATTTATGCCGGAAATATCAAAATATCAGGATTGGCCTATCATTCCGGAAGAGTTCAACCCGGTAATCTTTTTGTCTGTATCAGAGGATATAAAACAGACGGTCATCTTTTTCTTGATCAAGCCCGGGAAAATGGTGCAGTTGCCGCTGTGGTTGAAGAGTTTCGGAAAGATCTTGCAATCCCGCAGTACCAGGTTGCCGATTCACGCCGGGCTCTTGCTGCCCTTACCGATAAATACTATGATCATCCTTCAAAAAAGTTTAACCTGACGGGGGTTACCGCCACAAATGGCAAAACAACAACCACTTACATGATCAACGCAATTTTTGAAGAATATGGATTCAATACAGGACTGGTCGGAACGGTTATCGTTAAGACCGGCAAAACTATTCGGGCAGCTGAACTAACCACTCCAGAATCTCTTGATTTACACGGCTATTTTAACGAAATGGTTGAGCAAAAGGTCACTCATGCGGTTATGGAAGTTTCTTCATCCGGTCTTGAACTTAAAAGGGTCGGAAGCGTTGATTTTAATACTATAGTTATCAACAATATAAGTCGTGAACATATTGATCTGCATGGCTCATTTGAGGCTTATTTCAAAGCAAAATCGAGCCTGGCCCGCGAAGCAACAGAAGCCCAGTTTGCTGTCTTTAATATGGACTGCCCCTACACCGCGTCTCTGGTTGGAGAAACAAAGGCAAAAACATTTACCTATGGGATTAAAAACCGCGATGCCGACTGCCTGGTTCACGAACTGGATCTCAGCACCGGCAGGGCATGTTTTATTGTGGAAGTGAAAAACCAAGAGGAAACCAAACCGCTGCATGTAAAACCGGAAACCTTTGCGATTGAACTTTCTGTGCTGGGTCTGCACAGCGTCTACAATGCCATGGCAGCCATACTTGTAGCCTTATTGCAGGATATACCTGTTCCGGTCATTCAGAGTGCTCTGAAGAATTTCAGGGGGGTTGAACGCCGTTTTGAACTTATCTTTGAAGATGACTTCAAAGTAATTGATGATCACTTCGCCAACAGTGGAAACATTCATGTTACCCTGGAAACCCTCCAGATGATGGACTACAAAAAATTACACCTGGTATATGCAATAAGGGGCAGTCGTGGAGTAACGGTAAATCGTGAAAATGCGGAAGCGATAGTTCACTGGGCTAAACTGCTTAATTTGGATCATGTAATAGCTACCACCAGTTGTGATTTTGTTGGGGAAAAAGATCTGGTTACTCACGAAGAACGTGACGTTTACAGGCAGGTTATGAGCGAAGCCGGGATCGAAACAGTAATACATGACAATCTTTCAGAAGCGATCGCACAGGGGCTGGAAGAAACAAACCCCGGCGATATCCTGCTGTTAGCAGGATGCCAGGGTATGGATTACGGTGCTTCGGTATGCCTGAACCAGATTCACCAGTTGAGGCCTGATCTTCCTGAACTCAAGGTATTTGCCGCCTTAAAAAACAGGGTAGCCGGAATTTAAGATTTCGCTTCTTTAATTTCTATACCACCCATAACAGCCCGGGCTTGAATCCTTAGCACTTTGGAAGCTGTTTCTGTAAGGTTATCTTCAACCCTTCGTCCGGCAACTATACCCCCGTCTTCCAGATCTTTAAATGTTACCCCGCCAAGGACAACCGAACCTTCGTATATGACAGCCATATCACGAGGAATTTTAACTTCAATTCCACCCATGACAGCCGTTAAATCAAGAATTGTTTCCCCTTCATCAAGTTCCGCTGCAGTCAGATCCATCTCTATGCCCCCCATAAGGGCAAAGTAACTACCGCTTTCCAGTTTCCAAGGATGAGGGCTACCGACATTTGAGCCGCCAAGGAAAGTAAAGCGACCGCCCTTAACACCACTGAACGTTTTACCTTTTAAAAGGTTAATACCGATCAGGATCAAGACAAGCGGCCATAAGATGTTCCAAAATAACCGCACCTCTACTTCAAAAAGGCCTAAATTCCTGCCGAGATAAATTGCTCCGAATACAATAAATATCAAGGCTGTTACAAACTGACCCCAGGAAAAATATATCTTTTTACCCTCTGCTGAACCGGTTGAACTGAAAGAGAGAAACAACCAGTTTAAACCGAGTATTAGCGGAATAACCGGCCATAACCGTAGAATTTGGCTCATCTCTATCTCCACACCCAGGTTTAAGTTATTCAGCAGTAAGAGCACCCCTACAATCAGTACTGCCAAACCGATGATTAATCTGCCACTGATTATTCTCATTTAAACCAGTCCTCCCTAATAATTTCTGTAAGATCAAACATAAATACCTATTCGTTTTAACAAATACGTAAATTCCCAAAGTAAGTTCTACAGTGGGAAGCGTGTTGCGATAACCCTGAAAAATCAACGGATTTAAGTATGA